>BNUX01000010.1 GCA_025997675.1 Spirochaetia bacterium
GAGCATGACGAGGGTGTTTTGGCGTTTTACCAAAAGACCGGCTTCGCGCCCAACGCCGAGCTGACCGGCAAACACCGCAAGACTATCAGTATGAGGCTCGATTTGTATGTTTAAGGGGGCGCCCGGCGACGCATTGCTTCTCCGGCGTTTATGGCCTACACTGGTTACATGGGATTAAACGAAACACCCTCGGCGAACAGGGTACATATCGGCTTTTTCGGCCTGCGTAACGCGGGCAAGTCCAGCTTGGTCAACGCCGTGACCAACCAGGATCTGGTTATCGTTTCTGACGTCAAGGGTACCACCACGGACCCGGTCTCCAAGTCTATGGAACTGCTCCCCCTGGGCCCGGTGCTGATCATCAATACCCCGGGTATCGATGATGAGGGCGCCCTGGGTGAACTCCGGGTCCGCCGGGCGCGGCAGGTCCTTAACAAGACTGATGTGGCGGTCCTGGTGGTGGACGCCATCACCGGCAAGTCCCCCGCGGATGAGGACCTTATCAGGCTGTTCCGGGACAAGGATGTTCCCTTCATCATCGCCTACAATAAAAGTGACTTACTTGAAAAGACGCCTGAACCTGCCGGTTCGACGGGTGAGAACTGTATCTATGTCAGCGCCACGAAGAAGCATAATATAGAAGAATTGAAGGAGCGCATCGCTGCCCTGGCAAAGACCGATGAGCCGAAGCTGCAAATTGTGGGGGACATCATCAGCCCCGGGGATTTTGTGGTGCTGGTGATCCCCATCGACAAGGCCGCGCCCAAGGGCCGGCTGATCCTGCCCCAGCAGCAGACCATCCGGGATATTCTGGAGGCCGATGCCGCAGCAATAGTGGTGAAGGAATTTGAATTGAAGGAAACCCTGGAGAACATCGGCAAGAAACCCGCTCTGGTGATCACCGATAGCCAGGTCTTTGCCAAGGTTTCTGCGGATACCCCGGCGGATATTAAGCTCACCTCGTTTTCCATCCTCTTTGCCCGGTACAAGGGCTTCCTTGCCCCGGCGGTGCGGGGGGTGCGGACGTTGGACTCGATTGGTGAAAAGAGCCGTATCCTCATCGCCGAAGGCTGCACCCACCACCGGCAGTGCGACGATATCGGCAGGGTAAAGCTGCCCCGGTGGATCAAGCAGTACACGGGCATGGAGCCGGAGTTTGCCTTTACCTCCGGCGGCGAATTCCCCGAAGACCTTTCCCCCTATGACCTCATCCTCCACTGCGGGGCCTGTATGCTCAACGAGCGGGAGGTGCGGTACCGGGAGGCCTGCGCCGCCGACCAGGGTATCCCCTTCACCAATTACGGCATCACCATCGCCCACATCCAGGGTATCCTGAAGCGGAGTATCGCCATATTCCCCCACATCCTGGCCGAGCTTGAGGAATGAGGGCGCGCTATGAGGAAGGAACGTGATGAACTGGGGGAGCGGGAACTGCCCGATGAAGCCCTCTACGGCCTCCAAAGCCTCCGGGCAGAGGAAAACTTTTCCCTGGACAACAGAAAAACTAACCGGCGGCTTATTTACGCAATTGTAAAGATCAAGAAGGCGGCGGCATTGGGGTACCGGAAAATTGCACCGGAACAAGCGGAAGTCTGTGGGGCCATTGTTGCGGCCTGCGACAAAATTCTCGCCGGGGAGGCAGAGGATGCGTTTATTGTTGACGCCCTCCAGGGCGGGGCGGGGACCTCCACCAATATGAACGTTAACGAGGTGATCGCCAACCTGGCTTTGCAAATCCTGGGGAAACCGGCGGGGGCCTACGATATTATCCACCCCCTGGACGATGTGAACCGCCTGCAATCCACCAACGATGTGTATCCCACCGGCCTCCGGGTAGCCGCCATAGAATTGCTGCGGGAACTGAGCGAAGGCTGCGCGAAACTGCAGGAGGCGCTTCAACATCGGGAAAACGAATTTGAGGATGTTAAAAAGCTGGGCCGTACGGAACTGCAGGACGCGGTGCCCATAAGCCTGGGGGCGGAGTTCGGCGCATACGCCCAGGCCATAGGCCGGGACCGGTGGCGGCTCTACAAGGTTGAGGAGCGGCTGCGGCAGGTAAACCTGGGGGGCGCTGCGGTGGGCTTTTCCAACAAACAGACAACCCGATGGCGGTTTGAAGTGTTGGAAGAACTGCGCTCCCTTACCGGCATGGGGTTGGCCGCTGCGGAATATCCCATGGACCTTACCCAGAACAACGATGTGTTTGTGGAAGTGTCGGGGCTCCTGAAAAGCCTGGGGGTTAACCTCACCAAGATTGCCAACGACCTCCGGCTCATGAGTTCCGGGCCCCACGGCGGGCTGGGGGAAATCAAGCTTGCCCCCATGCAGAAGGGGAGCACCATCATGCCCGGCAAGGTGAACCCGGTTATCCCGGAGATGATCATCCAGGTGGGGATCAAGGTGGCCGCCAACGATTTCGCCATCACCGCCGCCGCCGCCCGGGGGGAACTGGAACTCAACGCATTCTCCCCCCTCATTGCCGATGCGCTTCTGGAAAGCCTTTCCCTCCTGAACCGGGGGGTATACCTCTTCCGCACCAAGTGCGTGGAAACCCTAAGGGCGAACCGGGAACGCTGCGCGGAATTGCTGGCCGCTTCATACTCCTTCGCCGCTTCCCACATAGGGCGGCTGGGGTATGACCGGGTCGCCGGCATTGTCGCGGAGAACCAGGGGGACCCGGAGCGGATTAGGCGGGCTTTGGAGGAAGATCCTTCCCGCCGGACCTTTGACGGACCCCCCTTGTAGGGCATGCCCGTCAACTTGTAGGACATGCCCGTCAACTTGTAGGGCATGTCCGTCAACTTATAGGGCATGCCCGTCAACTTGTAGGGCATGCCCGTCAACTTGTAGGACATGCCCGTCAACTTGTAGGACATGCCCGTCAACTTGTAGGGCATGTCCGTCAACTTGTAGGGCATGCCCGTCAACGGGGGTCCCCCCCCGGTTTAGTCATATACTGCCTTTAACACCGGTATCGCCAACTCCGTCAGCTCTATCGCCGCCGGGAAATCGGCACGTGTCAGGAGCACCGTCTCCCCGTCCATCTGGGCCGTACGGAACTGCAGGACGCGGTGCCCATAAGCCTGGGGGGCGGAGTTCGGCGCATACGCCCAGGCCATAGGCCGGGACCGGTGGCGGCTCTACAAGGTTGAGGAGCGGCTGCGGCAGGTAAACCTGGGGGGGCGCTGCGGTGGGCTTTTCCAACAAACAGACAACCCGATGGCGGTTTGAAGTGTTGGAAGAACTGCGCTCCCTTACCGGCATGGGGTTGGCCGCTGCGGAATATCCCATGGACCTTACCCAGAACAACGATGTGTTTGTGGAAGTGTCGGGGCTCCTGAAAAGCCTGGGGGTTAACCTCACCAAGATTGCCAACGACCTCCGGCTCATGAGTTCCGGGCCCCACGGCGGGCTGGGGGAAATCAAGCTTGCCCCCATGCAGAAGGGGAGCACCATCATGCCCGGCAAGGTGAACCCGGTTATCCCGGAGATGATCATCCAGGTGGGGATCAAGGTGGCCGCCAACGATTTCGCCATCACCGCCGCCGCCGCCCGGGGGGAACTGGAACTCAACGCATTCTCCCCCCTCATTGCCGATGCGCTTCTGGAAAGCCTTTCCCTCCTGAACCGGGGGGTATACCTCTTCCGCACCAAGTGCGTGGAAACCCTAAGGGCGAACCGGGAACGCTGCGCGGAATTGCTGGCCGCTTCATACTCCTTCGCCGCTTCCCACATAGGGCGGCTGGGGTATGACCGGGTCGCCGGCATTGTCGCGGAGAACCAGGGGGACCCGGAGCGGATTAGGCGGGCTTTGGAGGAAGATCCTTCCCGCCGGACCTTTGACGGACCCCCCTTGTAGGGCATGCCCGTCAACTTGTAGGACATGCCCGTCAACTTGTAGGGCATGTCCGTCAACTTATAGGGCATGCCCGTCAACTTGTAGGGCATGCCCGTCAACTTGTAGGACATGCCCGTCAACTTGTAGGACATGCCCGTCAACTTGTAGGGCATGTCCGTCAACTTGTAGGGCATGCCCGTCAACGGGGGTCCCCCCCCGGTTTAGTCATATACTGCCTTTAACACCGGTATCGCCAACTCCGTCAGCTCTATCGCCGCCGGGAAATCGGCACGTGTCAGGAGCACCGTCTCCCCGTCCATCTGGGCCAGGATAGGGTTCTCGCCCCGGAACTCCACCCGGTGGGCATTAAACAGCTTTGATTCCGGTTTGTGGATATGCTCCCCGGTGGTAAAGAGGCCCTTCAAGGCCACCTTCCGGAACAGGGACATCTGCCGCACCACACAAACATTGCGATCATCCGGAAGTATCCATTTGTGGGAACCGTAGGTACGCCGGCCCCCGGCGCCCACCGCTAAGAGCAGTACCGTTTCGTTAAAGCTTTCGATCCGGCGGCCCCCATCATCGTAGGCTGAAACCTCCATAGGTCCCACCCTATAGAGCCGGTCGTAAAGGAGGGAGGCGATATCCACCCAGAGCTTGTAGGAATCGCCGGGGAACTTGCCCTTCATCTTATTGGTCATGTGGGTAACAAACGCATCAAGTCCCACCGAAAGGACGTTGAAGGCCAAGAATGGCCCCTTCCGGGGTGTCGCGGTGGTAAGCCGTAACGCACGGGCGTATTCGATCACCGAAGGATAGATGAGGCGGTCCAGCACAGGGTCAAGTTCCCAGCCATCGGCCCCGTCGTTGCCGGTCCCCAGGGGCAGCCTGAGGACGGCGAAGCTTCCGCGGATTGCTGCGGGCGCCCCATAGAGGGCCGTCAGCGCTTCCCGGCTGGTACCGTCCCCGCCGGCGGTGATGAGCAGATAGAAGGGCTTACCGGGATGGGGCTCTGCCGCCTCGTCCAGAAGGGCCTTGACGACCTTCCCCGCGGTTCCCGGCCCCCGGGTAAGGACCAGCCCCAGCCTGCCGGCGGCACGGGAGGGCCCCGCGTCTTCCCGCAGAGGATTGGCGGCGGCTTTTTCCCGGTATGCCGTCAACGCCTCGTAATGCCGCTTCCACCGGGAGCCGATGGTAAAGCCCCCCGCCGTAGGGTTGGCGATGATGGTCCAGGAGAGGGGCCGTCCGGGAGCAACCAGGCTATGGGAACAGATATTCGCCATAGCCGCCGCAAAATCATCAATGCGCTTTGACCGGTTCATGGATCAAGGGTTACATGAAAAACCATGGTGGTCAAGGTTTTTTAATTCGTACACATCCTCCACCCCGTCCACCAGGATGCCCCCCATGCCAAGTTCCAGGGGCGGGAGAAGATCGATATCGTAGCGGTCGCCGATGGAAACACAGGCGGAGGGCGGGACCCCAAGCAGTTCCGCCGCTTTGATGAAGGGCGCCGTATGAGGCTTGGACACCCAACACGTATCCAGGCCAATAATGACGGGAAAGTAACCGGTCACCCCCAGAGCGGCGAGGGTCTTCCGGGCCACCGGTACGGGATTATTGGTGATCACCGCCAGGGAGAAGGTCTCCCCCAGGAGGCCGAGGGTTTTTTGCAGGTTCCTATCCTCCCGGATATACAAACCGGGCTCGATCAGCTCTTCCCGCCATTTCACACTCTCTTCAACAGAAATCCCAAAGGCCTCCAGGGAATTCCCCAGGCTGCACTTCCTGCCGCCATGATCCCGGGCCCATGCATCCTGGTAGGCTTCAACGGCATCCCGCATTGTTTCAAAGCTTTTGCCCCGGACCTGGCCCAGCCGCCGTATCAGGCCGTCGATCTGGCCCTGAAGGTATTCCTCATGGGTATAGAGGGTCCCATCCATATCAAAGATGAGGGCCGCTATGTGGGCGGGCAGTTTATAACACTTCATGAAAAGCCGCTCCTATCCGTTTTTGCTGTTCCCGGTACGCCTGAAACCGTTCCCCGTACAGCGCCGCCGCCCTCGGGATGTACCGTTCCTGTATATGCACGACCCGCGCTATCCCTTCCTTCAAATCCGCCGCTTCCCCCAGGGCGACGGCCCCCAGAACCGCATCCCCCCCAAGCTCGCCATCCCGCAATTCCGGCGCCAGGAGGGGAAGGCCGGTCAAATCCGCCTTGAGCTGGTTCCAGCGGCGGCTCTTGCCCTGCCCCCCGGAAAGGCGCAGCTCCGCCACCGGGAACCCGTTACGGTCCAGGGTGTCTATGGCGGTCCTCACGGTGAAGCCCAGGGACAGCAACACCGCCTGCCCCAGTTCCACCCGGTTGAAAAGCCCGGGCCGGCCTATGAGGATCGGGTTATTTTCCGGAAAGAACAGCAAGTCGGGCCTTAAAACGCCTTCGGGGATGAGTTCCGCCAGGGTATCATCATAGAGACGCTGTTCCTGTCCGGTAAGGGTCCGGTACCATTCAAAAAGCCGCCCCGATGAGGGGATGATAACGCTGACATTCCGGAGTCCAGGGCTCACATGGGGCAGAACCCGCAATTCTCCGGGCAACCGGGGGACATTAGCCTCTGCGCAGAGGTTGATCCCCTCGGAGGTCCCCGCCCGGTCGCAAACCATGCCCGGTTCAACCGCCCCGGTCCCGATGAGGGCCATGATAAAGTCCGCCCCCCCGGCGATGATGGGTATCCCCACCGGGAACCGTTCCTCCGGCAATCCCCCCGCCAGACTGCTCAAACGACGTACCGCGTCCGGCGACAGACGGCCGATGACGGTTCCCAGGCCTACGAAGGGGGGGAACTTAAGCCTATCCAGCCCCAAGCTTTCGCATTGAGCATCATCCCAGTAGTAGGGCTCGTAGGATGCGGGAAGCGCCGTCACCGGATCCGCCCCTAAACGCCAGGAAAGCCATTCCTGGGCGGAAAACAGGTATCGTGTTTTCTCATAATCACCGGGACATTCCCGGATGAAGCGCTGCACATGGGGCAGAAAGAAGGACCGGACCCCAGGCGAGCCATCCTTTTGCGGGGCGGTACTACCCAGGGGCCCCTGATACCAATGCAGGGGAGCCAGGGTTTCACCTTCATGGGTAAGGGGAACCAGGGTCGGACCGTTGCCGGATATGCAGATAGCATCGGGGGTACAGTGACGTGCCTGGGAAAAGAGAACCCCCAATGCCAGCGCCAGCGCCCGCTCCCAATCCGCCGCCCTTACCGGTCCCGGCCCATAGGCTTCCCGGGTAAAACCGTGGGGATGACCATCGGTATCGATGAAGGCGGCCTTCAGGGAGGAGGTCCCGATATCGGCGCAGAGGATGATACGGGAAGACATCATAGGGGCTTGTTTTCTGCCAGGCGCTTTTCTATGATGACGCGGTTGTCCAAGAGGGAAGTCAGGGAAATGCCCTGGTGGAGCCGGGAAATCGTCTGGGCAAAGAGCTTGGTGATATTCACACTCACGTACCACTCACGCTTGAGCAGTTCCTCATGGTAGATAGCGTTAGTCCCGATGATGCGGTAAAAAAGCCCCTCCCTATAAGCCTCATCAAAGAAGCTGATGGCGTTCCCGGAAAACATGGGGAGGCTGATGGCGGCAATCACCTGCCGGGCGCCCTGCTCCTTGAGGAACCTCATGGCCTTGAGGAGGGTACCCCCGGTACCCAGCATATCATCGGCCATAAAGACCGTTTTTCCCGAAACATCCCCCAGGAGCTTAATCGTGGCGATATTGTTTTCCATGGCGTCCTTACTCACCCGGGAATAGTCCCGCTCCTTGTACAGCAGGGCCAGGGGCTTTTTGAAGACCGTGGCATAAAACTTGTTCCGGTCCACCGCCCCGGTATCGGGACTCACCACCACCAAATCATCCCCATGAATCTCCGTCACCTTGGCCAGCTGCCGGATAATCTGATAACTGGCATGGAGGTTTTCCAGGCGCATGAATTTGAAGGCATTCACGATTTCCCGGGAATGGATATCCAGGGTGATGATCCGGTTCACCCCCAGGGATTCCAGGATACCCCCCACCCGGCTGGCGGTCAGCCCCTCCCGCCCCTTCCGCTTGTGCTGCCGGGAATAGGGGTAGGTGGGTATCACCACGGTAACCCGGCCCGCCTCGGCCTGTTTTACCGCATCCACGGTGACATAGAGGCTCATCAGGTGGTCGTTAATGGAAAGAACTTTGGTCAGACTGCCATCGTTAAACGGCAGGGGATGGTGATTTTCCACATCCTGGACGATATAGATATCCTTCCCCCGGATAGATTCCAGTATCTCCGCCTTGATTTCCCCATTAGGAAACAGGGAAAACCGGGTGGGAACCTTAAACTGGGGGTTCTGGTAGTGCAGGAAGCCCCCCCGGGCAAAGGCCGTCAGGGGCGCCGCATCGTTAATAAAGTTGATTTGCCGGATCACATCCTCGGTATTCATATTGTACTGCCGGACCAAATCGGCCACGAGCCCCTTATACATATGGTGGTAGTGCTTTTTCAAGTGAAGGATCACCTCATCGGCAAACACTTCCCCGCCGGGACACGCTAGGACGGCAAGATTTGCCGGGTTTGAGTAGTTCATTGATGATTGAGGATACTATATCAGTTGCTAGTTTTCAAGTATGGTATACTTCCCCTATGAAACAGTCCGGAGGGACTATGCCATCACGCCCTATTTGCAAAAAAGGGAAATATGCGTATATTTAAGACAAAGAGCTTTTCCCGGCTGGCTGATAAAGAGGAGATCACCAAGGAGGAACTACTGACCGCCGCCGATGAAGTGAACCGGGGTATATACGAGGCCGATTTAGGCGGAGGAGTCTTCAAGAAGCGGATCCCCCGTCCCGGGGCTGGAAAATCCGGGGGCTATCGGGCTATCCTGCTTTTTCGTAAGAATGAACGGCTTTTCTTTGCCTATGTTTTTGCCAAGTCCGACCGGGACAACATAAGCCAAAAGGAAAAGCGGGATTATAAAGATTCCGCCGCAGCATATCTGGGGTATACCGATGCGGAATTAAACGCCTATATAAAGATGGGCCGCATAGAGGAGATAGAGCAATGAAAGTATACCGCAGTAAAATTTATGAAGCCTTGCACGAAGATTTTAAGCTTCACCTGGAAATGGGGGGAATCACCCAGGAGCGGTTTGACGAATTTGAACGGGACGCTTTCAAAGAAGTCCCGGACGCACCCACGCCTCAGGGCAGAGTAGCGCATACCCCCGCTATGGCTACCGCAAGCCCCGGAACTCAGGCCCACAGTGTCAAATAGAGAAGCTCAAGGTTATGAGAAAGTATAAACTCCCACTTCTCAAGATATTCAAAAGTCACTTTTCAAAACACCTCTACGGCGAATTTTTAGACCAGTACAAACGGGGTGATATAACCGCTGATGAAATGCAAGAATGCGCCGATGGGTTTTTAGTAAAGCCGGTTTTGGTGTGGATCGACCGGGACACCCTAAAGAAATACAAATCTATGGGCAAGCATGGTAAATACGTCATGTCCGATGTGCTGGAGTATACCATAGACAGCCCGGAAACATTCGACAAAGTTACACGGTATCGACACGCTGAAAGCCCTAAATGGACAGACAAAATGATTGCCCGGCTCCGGCCTTCCCATCTGCGCCGCCCGGCCCATAGCGTCAAATAGAGAAGCCCAAGACATAGAATCTGTTGAAATGAGCTAATTTTAGGGCTCTCCTGTTCACAAAAGTTGAACCTTTTTTGATTTTTGAGGTATAATGGATTCATGGAACAGCGTATCAGGGATGAACTTGCGTCAATTACCGCTATCATTGTCAAAACCATCCCCGTTGAACAGATTTATCTCTTTGGCTCGTGTGCCTATGGTACCCCAAATAAGGATTCCGACTTAGACATCTATGTCATAATGAAGGATGACGCCCCATACCGACCGATTGACGCTATGGGAATGGTTTATAGCGCCGTTGCCGGGCATGGCTTTATGCCAAACGACATCTTGGTAATCACCAAATCAAGGTTTCAATACCGTTCCGCCGCCCCGACCATGGAGAGAAAAGTATTGAGAGAAGGGATCATTATCTATGGCTGATTTAATGACCAAAGAAGAATCGGCTTTAGAATGGCTTGCTTATGCGGAAGATGCGATGCAAAGGCCGTAATGGACTTCACCCGGCCACTGTACCCAAAACCGGCCACGACACCTGAATCTACATAAAATCCGGCCCATTAATTTTCAAGTATGGTGATCTCGACCCGCCGGTTCCGCCGCCGCCCTGCTTCGGTTCGGTTATCCCCCAGGGGCTTTTCCGCGCCATAGCCCCGGACCACCATCCGCTCCGGAAAGCGGACCTTCTCTCCGATAAGGTAGTCCGCCACCGAAGCCGCCCGTTCGCGGGAAAGCTGCATCCGCCCCGCCTCGGTCCCCGCCAGCGCCGTATGCCCCCCCACCAGGATGTCCCGGTCCGGATACCGCCGGAGTATCTCCGCGATTTTTGCGAGCTTATCCCGTTCCGACTGTAGCAGCTCCGCCGAGTCCGCCTGAAACTGCACATCCTCCAGGCTGATGGTTATCCCCTCGTCCACAACCCGTACCGACACATTTGACATCCCCATTTCTGCGATCTCCCGGTTAATGTCCCGTGCCGCCCGTTCCTTATCCATCAGTGGCGACTCGACGATCTCCGCCTCCGCAGTTCCCCGGTACTCCACGGTCCTCCCGTCGGAAAGTTCAAAAACCATGCGGAAAGTTTCGGTATAGGCCGCCGCCTGGCCCAGTTCAAAGTCCCAGAAAACCAGTTGGTCCGAGGCGCCCATAATCCGCCGGGGCCAGATCTTGCCGGCCACCGGTGCGGGCTCCGAAAATATGCGGTAGGACACGGAAAAGGCCGGATACGTCTTCCCCTTCCACTCTTTATCCCCCAAAAAAGTCAATTAGTGGAAACCACTGGTTCGGATCACCCTTTCTGCCGATACCTGAGGTATATGCGAAAACCCCCCAACCCCCGTCTAAGGGCTTTCCTCCCCACCCTCTTCCTTGCGGCCCTGGCAATGGCCACCCCCGGCCTTTCGGGGGAGGAGTTCGCCTACAAGCACGCCGCAGGGGACCGGTACCGGATTCTCTCAACGGTTCATGAGGATGTGTACATAAACCGAAGGCTCAGCCTCCGGTCGGAGATTCTGAACCGGATTGCCGTGGAAGTCCTGGCTGCCCGCGGCGGGACGGGGCGACACCGGGCGGTTTTCCAGACGGCGGAACGGGCGCTGCGGGCCGAGGGGGGTTTTCGCATATACCTCAGGTATCGGCAGAAAGGGTGATCCGAACCAGTGGTTTCCACTAATTGACTTTTTTGGCTGGGCAGGGTATAAGTTTATGTCCTGTAAAAAGGGCCTTTAGCTCAGTTGGTTAGAGCTGCGGACTCATAATCCGTAGGTCCGGGGTTCAAGTCCCTGAAGGCCCATTAAACAACCGCTGCCGTCACCTCCACCCGTGAATCCCCCCGGCCCATATCGGGGATAAACCCGAAGTTCCGTATCCGCCCCTCCATACACATCCTGCACTCCGCCGCTTCATCGCCGGTACAGATTTTGTTGTCATAGAGGGCGTAAAGTTTCCGTACCGCCTTGGGTGAGAGGTTGGGCATCA
This sequence comes from Spirochaetia bacterium, assembly GCA_025997675.1. Lineage (GTDB taxonomy): Bacteria > Spirochaetota > Spirochaetia > Treponematales > Breznakiellaceae > Termitinema. The sequence continues at coordinate 11,504 of BNUX01000010.1, forward strand.
CCACATTGGCCCCCGCCATAAGGCCCATCTCACGGCCCTGGGAGTTGATGGTTCCCAGCGCGGTGGTTGCGGGCAGCAGGACCTTGGGAAGAAGGAGCCGGATAAGGGCCAGCATCCGCAGGGTCTGCTCCAGGGAGCCGCCGGGGCTGTCGCCTAAGGGGGTGTCCGCCTGGGGGATGAAGGGGCCGATGCCCACCATGTGGGGTTCCAGCTCCTGGAGGAAGCGGAGATCCTCCAGCAGACATTCCGGGGTCTGATAGGGGGTACCCACCATGAACCCGGCGCCCACCTGGTAGCCGATATCCCGCAGGGTAAAGAGACAGTCCTTCCGTGCCGCAAGGCTCATGGACGCGGGGTGGAGCTTCCGGTAGTGTTCGTCGTTGGCGGTTTCGTGACGGAGGAGGTAACGGTTGGCGCCGGCCCGGAAAAACCGTTCGTAGCTTTCCCGGCGCCGTTCCCCGATGGACAGGGTGATGGCGTGCTCCGGGTATTTTTCGCGTATGGCCGCCACCATTTCGACAACCCGGTCATCGTTGAACCAGGGGTCCTCCCCGCCCTGGAGCACGAAGCTCCGGTAGCCCAGCATATCCCCCATCTGGCAGCAGTAGAGGATCTGTTCCATGGAAAGGCGGTACCGTTCAACCTTAGTATTACTGTGCCTGATGCCGCAGTAGTAACAGTCGTTCTTACAATGGTTGGTGAATTCGATGAGCCCACGGAAATACACATCCCGATGGTAGTGTTCCTCACGAAGCTCCCGGGCGGCGGCGTAGAGGGCCTCCGCCTCGGCGGGATCACCGGTGGTAATATAGTGCAAAATCTTTGCATCGCTGGATAAATCAATCATAGTTGCCTCCAAATCCTAAAAATAAAAGTCCCGTGTACCCTGCCGTATCTTCTCCACGTTCGCCGTTGCCTTTACGCGGATTTTTTCGTTGGCTATCCCCGGCAATTCCCGGGCGATGGCAGCGTCGGCCTTCTGTCTAAACGCCTCATCCCCGTAATCAATAGCATACTCGCAGAGGGTCATCAGGGCGTTGGGGAGGCAGACATTCTTAATCTGCCCGGATTTGGCCAGGCTCATAAAGCGGTCCCCGGTTCTGCCGCTGCGGTAACAGGCGGTACAGAAACTGGGGACATAGCCGTCGTCTATGAGCTCCGAGATAACTTCCAGGGCAGTGCGATCATCGTTGACGTTAAACTGGGGATTGGCCTTTTCCTTCTTATCCCGTACGGCGTAGCCTCCCACCCCGGTACAGGACCCGGCGCTGATCTGGGAAATACCCACCTGCAGCAATTTTTTCCGCATCACATGATTCTCCCGGGTGGAAAGCAGCATCCCGGTAAAGGGCACCGCCAGGCGTATGATGGCAACGATCCGCTCAAAGGTGGCGTCGTCCACCAGATGGGGGAAGTCGGCCAGGTTCATCCCGTTGGCGGGAACGAGCCGGGGCACAGAAATGGTGTGGAAGCCCACATTGAACCGTTCTTCCAGATGTTCATTGTGGATCATAAGCCCCAGCACTTCAAAGTAGGGATCAGCCAGGCCGAAGAGCACTCCGCCGCCGACATCGTCGATGCCCCCCAGGTGCGCCCGGTCAAAGGCGGTGAGGTGGTACGCGTAGTTCTTCTTTGGTCCCGCCTTGTGGACCTTTTCGTAGGTAGGCTGGTGGTAGGTTTCCTGAAAAAGCACATAGGTCCCGATGCCGACCTCCTGAAGTTTCTTGTAATTTTCTACGGTAGTGGCAGCGATATTAACGTTGATGCGTCGGATCTCGCCGTTCTCAAACTTCATATCATAAATGGTGCGCATACATTCCACGATGTAGTCGATGGGACATTCCTTGTCATGTTCCCCCGCTTCCAGGGCTATCCGCTTGTGGCCCATCTGTTCCAGGAACTTCACCTCCTGCCGCACCTCATCCATGGTAAGCTTCTTCCTGCCGAATTCATGGCTGCAGTTATAACTGCAATAGGAGCAACGGTTCACGCAATAATCGCTCACGTAAAGGGGGGCAAACATGACGATCCGGTTGCCGTAGATGTGCCGCTTGATCTTCCCGGCGATGTCGAAGATGCGCGCCGTGTGGGCGGGATCCTTACTGACAAGGAGTGCGGCGATTTCCTGGTGGCCCAGCCCCTCATACCGCTCCGCTTTGTCCAGGATATGCTGAATATCCGCATCGCTTGTGTATTTTGCCTTTTCCAACAAGTCCTCAATATAGGCCTGATCGATAAAGACATCCGTTTCCGAATCCGGTACTTTTACTGCCGCATCGACAGCTTCCATAGTTGTAACCATAAGTTCCTCCTGTAATTCCTCTTCAATACGACGGCAGTATTCCTGAAATTCCTGACCACGGTATTCCCGCGGCCTTTGCAGGTCTATGCCGATTGCATCCTGTATAGTGCCGGAGCGCATCATCAGTACCCGGTCCCCCAGGTACACCGCCTCCTCAATGTCGTGGGTCACCAATACTACGGTGACATCCAGGCCTTTCCAGATTTCGTCCAGCTCCCGGCGGAGCCGTATCCGGGTAAAGGCGTCTAGCGCGCCGAAGGGCTCGTCCAGCAGCAACAACCGGGGCTTCCGGCACAGGGCGCGGGCCAGAGCGACCCGTTGGGCCATGCCGCCGGACAACTGCCGGGGGTACACCTTCTTCCAGTTTCGGAGCCCCATAAGCGCCAGTGTTTTATCAATCTCCGCATCGGTTTCCGGGCCGCCCCGGGGAAAGGCCAGGCGAAGGTTTTCCTCCACGCTCAGCCAGGGGAGGAGCCGGGGGTCCTGGAACATGAAGCCCATGGAACCGCCAAAGCTGATGCTCCCGGCATCGGGTTTTTCCAAGGCGGCGATGAGCTTAAGCAGGGTAGTTTTCCCGCAGCCGCTGGGTCCCACGATGGCAGTAAAACTACCGCCGGGTATTACCAGGCTGAGGTCCCGCACGGCCTTCACCTCGGCGCCGCCCCATGAATCATCCAGCCGAAAGGTGCGGCTCAATCCGTTAATCCGCAGTTCCGCCATATCAGTCATGAGCCCCCCAATTGCGTTCCTGCGGGTCCGGGGCGGCCTGTTTCGCCAGGACGCGGAACAGGGTGTCAAACCCCAGACCCAAGAGGCCGATGGTGAGGATGCCCACAAATACCGTGTCTATCCGTGCCATCTGCTGGGCATCGGTGATAAGGTAGCCAAGCCCTGCAGATGAGGCGAACAGTTCCGCCCCAAGCAGCGCCCGCCAGGCGTAGCCGAACCCAAGCCGGAGACCGGTGGCAATCTGGGGGAGTGATCCGGGGATTAGGATCCAGCGGAGGTGGCGGAAAAAGGAAAGCTCCAGGGACTTTGACAGTTCCTGCCAGCGTCCGTCCATGGATTCAAAGCCGCTTGAGGCGTTCAGAAACACCGGGAAGAAGGTGGCCATCACGATCACCGCCAGCTTTGATCCTTCCCCAATACCAAACCAGAGTATCAAGAGGGGGATCATGGCCAGGGGCGGCACCGCCCGTAGTATTTCAAAGAGCCCGTGGAACAGTTTCTTTAAGGGCGGGCTGTAGTAAAACACCAGGGCCGCAGGCAGGGCAATCGCCACGGAAATACCGTAGCCCGCCCACACCCGGCCAAGGCTGACCAGGAGATGGTCCCGGAGTTCACCGGTACGGATAATCCGGACGGCGGCGGTGCAGATCTTCTGCGGGGAGGGGACCAGGTAGGGGTTTGTCAGCTTCAGCGCAGAGAGGATACCCCAGAGGAGGATCAGCGCCGCCGGAAGAGCCGCAAAATTGACACCGTTAGTAACAATGGTTCTAACGCTGTTCCCAGCCGCCTTTGCCCGCATAGATCCGCCTACTTCTTAAATGCCTGCGGGAGGATGAAGTCCCGGGGGTTTACGCTACGGCTTATCATGTCCTGATCCAGGAGGAATTTGACATCCGCTTCCAGCGCCGGGACATCGCTCTGTTCAAGTATCTCCGCCATGCCGCTCCATTGGTAGAGCCGCTGACCGTCCGCTTCGGCTATCTGCTGGTACCGGGAACCGATGGCTACCGCCTCCTCCGTATTGGCAAGTATCCACGTATAGGCTTCCTGCTGCACATCCAGGTAGATCTTAAGGAGATCCGGATGGTTCCGGGCAAATGCAGGCCGTACCGCCGTGAGCAGTAATGGGGTGAGGTAACCATCGGCGGTAATGAGGATCCTCATCCCCGCCTCCTCGCCTCGGATAATCAGGGCCGCCGCCTGGAGCGCGCCGTCTATCTGGCCGGAAAGAAGGGCGGAGCGGGCTTCGGGGAGGCCCATCTGGATAAAGTTTACATCGGAAGCGCTTAAGCCCTCGGACACCAAAGCTGCCACCAACATCTGTTGCAGCACCGTACCCTTGGGGCCTGCCACGGTTTTTCCCCGCAGCTCCCGAACAGACTGGGGCCCCTGGGGGCCGGTAAGGAGGGCAAAACTCTGCTTAGGCCGGCTCACAATTGCGGCGATTTCCACCGGGTTTTCAGCGGCATTGGCCAGAATCACCGAAGTACTGTTTATCACCGACGCAATATCCAGGGAACCGGCGGCCATGGCCTGGGTCTGATCCGCCCCGGAGTTGATATTGTGCCACTTCACCGTTATGTTCTTTTCGGCAAAGGCCTTTTCCAGTAGCCCTCGCTCCTTCATCACCATGATCTGCAGATTGAAGGGGGATTCCACATAGGAAACATTGATTTCTTTCGGCGCAACGTCTTTTTTACCGCCGCCAAAGGAGAGTGAAACAACGGAGAAAAACAAACAAAGCGCAACGTACTTTTTCATTTTCTGCACCCCCTACGCTGATTTAGGCTCGCTGGACACCGCCGTTTTTATGGTGACCCTGGGGATGTTCCCCAGTTTTCCGGTGAGGGCGTTAATCTCGTCCAGTTCCCCCTGGAGGGTGATGGAAATTATCGCCATGTCATGGTCATCAAAGGGAATCCCCATACGGCCCTTCACGAGTACCTTGAAGGACGAGACCGTGTCGTTAAACGCCTTCTGGCTCTCCCGGGGTTTTTCCAGAATGGCCCCAATCACTGCTATCCGACTCATTTTTGCTCCTTAGGGGATAAAAAAGCCCCCGGATCTTTCCGGGGGCGGTAACGACATACTAGGATGTATCCCATTTCCCTCCGGCGGCCAGAACCGTACTTATAGAACGGAACTAAACCATCAAGGTCCTGTAAATAGTATCCACATCCGGGAAGGAAAACCTCCCCTGATATGGGCTACTTATAGGATAACACGGAAGAAGGAGAAATGCAAGGGGAAAATGATTGTTTTTTTGTCTCCCTTTACAAATCTTACCCGTCTACCCCTAGCAAATTTTTAAGCACATACCCAACCCCAAAGGACAGCGCTGCCACCCCCAGGCTGATCAGGGTCATCTCGGCAAAACGGCGCTTAAAGTCGAGGTCCTTGGCGGTGGCCAGATAATAATTGAAGATCAGGATGATCAATACCGCTAAGCCGAGGGTAATCCCCAGAGCGATAAATTTCTCGGGAATAAGCAGGAAGGGCAGGATCAGTATGGCCACGGTGATAATATAGGCCCCGCCGGTGTACAGGGCGGATTTGCCGGCCTTTGGATTCCCGTCAGCCTTACAGGAAAGGTAGTCGGAAGCGCCCATAGAAAAGGCGGCGGAAATCCCCGTAACAAGCCCCGCAAGGGAAATAAGTTTCGGTTCTCCCAGAGCCAGGGTAAACCCCGCCAGCGCGCCGGTAAGTTCCACCAAGGCGTCGTTCAAGCCCAGGACAATGGAACCCACGTAATGGAGCAGTTCCTCGTCCAGCATGGCCAGGAGCTGTTTTTCATGCTCCGCCTCATCCTCGCTTATGGCCTTTACTTCGGGGAACTGTTCTATCAGCTCCATGTATTGCCGGGAGGCAGTACCTTCGATTTTTTCCATGTGTTTAAGGGTAAAGGTAAGCCCCAGAATCCGGGCAGAAAGGATGGTCCTAAGGACCTTGAACCGATTAGGCCGGACCTTAACACCGGTTCGGTTTTCCCAGAACAGGGCGTGCCTCTTTTCTGCTTCCGCCACGGAACGGAGAACCCCGGCATTATGGGGGTCTTTGCAGATCTTTGCCAGCCGGGAATACACATAAAATTCGGTAATTTCCTTCCGCTGGATGGAGATGGCAGCCTTGTTCATCATGGTTTCCTCCTTTTTTCCGTATCTTATTTGAATAGTATCACCTTTTCCGACTTCGGCGCAACTTCCCCGATAATTGCGGCACATTCGTCCCCGGCTTCTTGTATACGGGCCACAAGCGTCTCCGCCTCATCGGCAGGTACGGCTATCAAAAGTCCCCCGGATGTCTGGGGATCGAATAACAACTCCTGGGTGGTAAAAGGGAGCGCGCTTACATCGGCGTAAACGCCCGCACGGTTGCGGTTACGCTGGCCGGCGGCGGTCAGCAGATACTGGTTTGCATACCCCACCGCCTGCGGGATTACGGGTAAGGCATTAGGATACAGGATGATTGATGCCGAATTTCCCGCCATCTCCAACGCATGGACCAGCAAGCCGAACCCGGTAACATCCGTACAGGCACTTGCGTTGAAGCCTGCCATACTCTCGCAGGCATAGCGGTTGAGCCGCTCCATAGAAGCAAGCGCCTGAGCGACTGCCCCCTCATCCGCCATCTCCACCCGCAGCGCGGCCATCACGATCCCTACGCCCAGGGGCTTCGTCAATATTAATTTGTGCCCAACCTTTGGGGTATTGTTGCGCAGCACCTTCGCCGTCTCGACAATGCCGGTGACCGCCAGCCCGTACTTTGGTTCCTTGTCATATATCGAATGTCCCCCGCCCAATACGGCTCCCGCCTCGGCGATTTTCTCCGCGCCCCCGGCCAGGATATCCGCCAGGATACGCTTCTCCATCGCCTCGGGAAAACATACCAGGTTCAGAGCCACCATTGGTTTACCGCCCATGGCCCATACATCACTCAGGGCGTTCGCGGCGGCTATCCGCCCAAAGGTACGCCCGTCATCGACCATGGGGGGGAAAAAATCCGCCGTAAAGATAAGAGAGCGCTCATCGTCAAGCATATAAACTGCGGCATCGTCGGAAGTATCGTATCCCACCAGCAGCCGTTTATCGCCGCTGGAGGCCAACCCCGCCAGCAAGTGGGAAAGTCCGTCGCTTTCTATCTTTGCGCCGCATCCGCCTGAGGTACAAGAGGACAGTAGTCCTTTACTCTTTCCCATCTATACCGGCCTTTCTGTAAGATTTCCCATCCGGTGATTTCACCCACGCCTCTTTTATAGCAAGTCCACGCTCCGCCAGAAACGCGGTGGCCTTTGTAAGGTCCGCAGGCAAAAACCGGAGGCAAAAACCGCACCCCGCCCGAATGCCTGCGGGCATGGGCATGACCCGGACATAAAACCCCTGCTCCAAAAGCGCCTGCTCCGCCATAATGGCCTGAGAAACACCTTCGAAACCGACGATAACTTCTTCCGCATTACTACTTTCCATGGGGTTTACCGTAGGGAGCAAAAAATGGCGGAGGCGTGTGAGAATCGAACTCACCAAGGACGTTTCCACCCTTTGACGGATTTGAAGTCCGTAGCCGCCACCAGACGACATTCACCTCCACTTGATATAAGGGTAAGATTTCGAAGATTTGCTGTCAATAGGGGCTTTTCCGGCAACCCCAACACCCCCTTTTAGTGGTATACTTGTAGGAATATGAACAAGCAACCTATACCCGTACTGTCCTGCGGCATTTACCGGTTGGAACTGGAAAAGATACTGCCGGAAATTCAGGAAGAATTGGGGGCTGAGTTGGCGGTGAACTATCTGCTCCCCGCCCTGGATGTCAACGAAACACACTTGGCGAAGGCTATCACCGAAGGTCTGCAAGCCTTTGGCGGTAAGAAAAGCCTGCTTCTCTATGGCCGCATGTGCCACACCGATATGGCGGGGATAACCAAAGATTCGGGCGCCATCTATCCCCGGACGGCCAACTGTGTTGAGGCATTCCTCAGCCCGGAAAAGAAGAAAGCGATGGACGCCACGGGGAATGTGTATTACCTGACCATGAGCGGGCTCAAGCTCTGGCGGGAGATCTACCAACAGGGCCACGGTTGGGATGAGGTGGACGCCCGGATAAACTTCGGCTCCTTTGATAAGATCGTTGTGCTGGACTGCGGTCTTTTTCCGATCACCGATGAGGCGCTGTTTGATTTCTTCGAGTTTACCCAGACCCCGGTTGAGGTGATGCCCATCAGCCTGGATTACTTCAAGGGCGTGGTACTGGGGATTTGCCGGAAGCTGCTGAAGTAGTAAGTGCCACCTATTCCGTCAATTCCGGCAAATACTTCCGGTACCGCTTCGGCATAAACTGCCGCTGAAGCTGTGGGTTGATCCTGCTTTCGTTAGCAACAACCCGGTGGTAGTTTTTCCACAATTCTTCCCAGGGATCATCGTGACCGGGAACAGCAATACTATGGGGCAAATCTTCCAACGGGACGATCCGGGCATCTTCGCCAACGGAGCGTACCAGCGCAAGCCCGCGCCGTTCGTCGATGATCGCCCAGGGGGTTTCCCCGAAGCGCAGGGTGAAGTGGCCCGCTAGACCGGGAAGGACGTAATGGTCCGCTTTGCAGCGGGCGATGTGGATGCCGGAAGGGGCCGGGGAAAACCGGAGCAGCCCCCGGAGCCGGTCCAGTTCCTTCCAGACCTTGTACGCGGCGGTGAGTACCGTCCGGACATCCGGGTCCCCCCGGTCGGCGGCGGCGGCTTCCGCTGCGTCACGGGCCTCCGGCGACTTGATGCCCCCCGGCGCGCTCCGCCCGGCGGCCAGTACCTTCCAGGCAAACCGGATAAGCGCCGCCTCAATGGGTAGTTTGCTCATCCACCCGTGGATAAAGTGCTCATAGGCGTTGGCGGAAAGTTCAGAGAGATACGGTGCGGCGGGTGAATGGGCAGCCGTGGGTGGGTGCGTTGTTTTACCGGATGTGGTTTCCGGGTTATTGCCGAACAAGTTCGGGCCGAAGAGGTCCGGCTGGGCGGGGGAGGGGGCCGGACTTGTATCGCCGGGGCCGCGAATGTGGTCCGGGAGCATAGCCTCCGGGGCCGGAGACCGGTAAATACGGTCAAGCACCGCGAAGAGTCCCTCCAGGGTACCGTCATAGGTGTATTCGATCATGGCATAACCTTATCGACCTACCCTGATAATTTCCCGCCCGCCGCCTGAGATACACTGTCCGCCGCCGGCTTTCACGATGTAGGTTGTCTCCACCCCGGCCATCCCGATGCCGGGAACCCCCTTTTTCGGCTCCAGGGCGATAACCATGTTCTCCTCCAGGGGCTCGTCAAAGCCTTTGGCAATTACCGGAAGCTCGTCGATAGTGAGGCCCACCCCATGACCCAGGAATTTTACCCGGTGCTTGTTATCAACCCCCATGAAACAGTCCAGTTCCTGTTCCGAAAGGCCGGATATGATGTCCTTGAATATTTGCGAAGGGATCTCTCCGGGTTTTAGCCGCGAGGCGGTCCGGTGGAGGATGTCCAGGCAGAGGTGGTGGGCTCCGGAGAGCGCAACAGGAGGTTCCGCGCCGAACATATACACCTGGGTCTTGTCGGTATGATAGCCATTGATACCGAAACCGATATCAACGAACACCAGGTCCCCCGGTTTCAGTTTTCTGTTGCGGTCCCCCCCCAGGGGATTCGCCGGGCCGCCGCCCTTGCTGCCGCCGGGGCCGTCAAAACTGGAGGGGTATAGGGAATTGGTCCCAAACCCTATCTGGCCTGCGGTCATCTCAACCTGGCTCTGGTGAAACCGTGCCAGGCCGTGGTACCCCAATTTGTACATTTCGTTGAGCAGTTCACCCATCAATTCGGCCTCGCTCATCCCCTCCCTTAGCAGGACGGGAACCCGCTCTTCCAGAAGGAGGCGGTGCTGCTCCCCGGACTGCCCCAGCCAATGGAGTTCGTAGGGGGACTTTACGCTCCGGACTGTTCTGATAATGGGGTCGAGGAAATTGACCGAGTCCATGGTAAAGTATTTCTTTAAGCGGTCCAGGACCGCCGACGGCATGATGTCCCCTTCTATATAAACATTGCCGAGCTGCCCGTTGTGAATATCCCGGTAGCCGGTAATCGGCATAATCTCGTTCAGGGGGGATTCCGCTTTTGCCCGTTCGTAACTGCGCCGCACCCCGTAGAGGCAGCTTCCGTCCCGGTATATGAAGAGTATCCCGTTCTGTATGGTGCCGGTAAAGTAATACTGGTTGACGTTTCCAACGATCACCGCCGTATCCCAATCGGGAAAGCGCCGGTGCATCATGGCGGTAAATGTTGCGCGGCGTTGTTCAAGCTCCTGTAAAGTCAGTTCCATATCTTAATTGTACCATCCTTTAAAAATCAAACAAGGGTAGTTGAAGCCCCGCCCCGTCCTGATCCGAAAGCATCCGGCGTATCCGCTTGGGGTCCTCCGGCTTGTCGATGAAGGCGCCCCCCAGGGTGATGAAGTACCGGGCGCGCTTGAGTACGACCCCCAGGCGGCGGAGTCCGTCAAAGCTGAGGGACCGGAGCCGCCGGATTTCCAGGATGCGCCGGGCCGAGGTGGCGCCAATGCCGGGGACCCGGAGCAGTTCCTCGTAGTCCGCCCGTTGGCAGTCGATGGGGAAGCGGGCGATGTGCCGGAGGGCCCAGGCGGTTTTGGGGTCCACGTGGCGGTCCAGGTAGGGGGTGTCCTCCAGGATTTCCGCGGCGTTGAAGTGGTAGAACCGCATGAGCCAGTCCGCCTGGTAGAGCCGGTGTTCCCGTACCAGGGGCGGGCCGGGGATTGCAGGCAGCCGGGGGTCGGGAATGCCGCCCCGGCCGTCGACACCCACGGGGATGAAGGCCGAGTAGTAGACCCGGCGCATGGCGTACTTCCGGTACAGTGCGCCGGAAAGGCCGATGATGGTCCGGTCGTCTTCCTCGCTGGCCCCTACGATAAGCTGGGTGCTTTGGCCCGCCGGGGCAAAGACCGGGGTGGAGCGGATTTTGCGGCGGTCCTCCTCGTTTTCCGCGCCGCACCGGGATACGTCATCCATTGCCCCGAAGATAAGCTTCCCCGACTTCTGGGGGGCCAGGGTTTGGAGGCTCTTATCCGTGGGGAGCTCAATGTTTGCGCTGAGCCGGTCCGCCCAGAGCCCCGCCTCCCGGATTAGCTTTTCGCCTGCACCGGGGATGATCTTTAAGTGGATATAGCCCCCAAACCCCGCCTCGGTCCTGAGCCTTTTGGCAACGGCGATGAGCTTTTCCATCACCATGTCCGGGTCGGTGAAGATTCCCGATGAAAGGAAAAGCCCTTCGACGTAGTTGCGGCGGTAGAACTCAACGGTCAGGTCTACCAGGTCGTTCACGGTAAAGGCGGTGCGGGGGGTATCCGCCGAGGCGCGGTTTACGCAGTAGGCGCAGTCGAAACGGCAGGCGTTGGAGTAGAGCACCTTGAGGAGGCTGACGCAGCGGCCGTCCCCGGTCCAACTGTGGCAGACCCCGGCGGGAAGGTTCGCCCCAAAAGCCCCGGACCTGCCGCTTCCACTGGAGGCGCAGGAGGCGTCATACTTTGCCGAGGAAGCCAGGATGGACAGCTTATCACCCAATTCCATGATGATACTATACACTCGTTTAGGTTTCTATTCAAGGGGTTGCTTAGTATATTATTCCTATCAATAGGAGTAAAAGATGTACGAATATACAACCCAGGGAACCTGCTCCGCCAAGATCAGGTTTGATATCCGGGATAATAAGGTCCACGATCTGTCCTTTCTGGGCGGCTGTGACGGCAACCTGAAGGGCATATCTATCCTTGCGGAGGGCATGGATGCCGCAGAGCTGAGTAAGCGCCTGAAAGGGGTGCGCTGCGGCTCCAAGCAGACCTCCTGCCCGGACCAGTTGGCCAAGGCCCTGGAACTGGTGGTAAAAGAGCAGGCTAAAGGGGAACATTAACCCTTGCCGCGAATAACCCGCGCTGCAGCGGCGGCAAGGAAGACTCCACCGGCCAGTATCACTACCATTGCCCCCACGGGCAGGTCGAAGCTCCAGCCCAGGATGAGGCCGCCGACGGAAAACAGCGCCGCAACTATGCAGCCGATGAGCATCATCCCCCCCAGGCTCCGGGCAAAGTACCCTGCGGTTCCCGCGGGCAGGGTGAGCATGGCAATTACCATCACGATGCCTACGAAGGTTTGCAGTAATACTATTGCGGCGGCGGTAACGATGAGCAGCCCCAGGAAGATTCCCCGGGTGGGCACTCCCCGGACCCGGGCAAACTCTTCGTCAAAGGAGCATGCCTTGAGCTGGGGGTAAAAGCGCCAGGCCAGGAAGAGGACCAGCACATCCAGTATCCCCATGAGCAGAAGATCCCGGTTTGAGATGAGGAGTATGTTGCCAAAGAGGTAGCTGGAGGGGTCCGTGTATCCTCTGGTCTTGGCCATGAAGAGTACCCCGACGCTCATCCCGATGGCCCAGATGGCGTTAATCACCGTGTCTTCCCGCTGCTTGGCCGTCAACGATACTGCGCCGATGATGAGCGCCGAGATTACCGCGAATAACAGCGCCCCCGCGATGGGGGGAAGCGCCAGGTAAAGGGCCATGCCGATTCCCCCCAGCACCGCATGGGAGATGGCCCCGGCAAGGCTGGCAATGCGGCGCACCGTGACCATCGCCCCCAGTACCCCGAAAAGTACCGATGAAAGGAGTCCCGCGAAGAGGGCGTTCCGGATGAAGGGAAAGGCGGGGTTAAGGAGGGCGTCGATAAAGCTTATCATTCCGTATCCTCCGGACCACATTGATCCCCCGGTATGCTTTCTCCGTGGATAATGCGGGCAACCCCGGCAATATCCGCTTCGGTGCGGTGCTGGACGATGCCGTATTCAGCCCCCGTTTCCCGGCGCCCCATGCAGAGAACCCGGTCGGTCAGGGCGGACACAAAGCCCGTGTCGTGGGTCACAATGAGGATCGTGGTGGCGCCCTTGAGCTTGCCCAGGGTGATAAAGAGCCGCTCCTCGCTTTCCCGGTCCATGTTGGCGGTGGGCTCGTCCAGGATGAGGATTAGAGGCTGCACCGCCAGGGCACGGGCTACCAGAACCCTTCGCCGCTGCCCCCCGGAAAGCGCCCCGTAGGGCCGGTTCGCCAGATTTGATATTTCCGCCTGGTCCAGGGCCTCGTCCACGGCGGCCTTGTCGCCGGCGGTGAATCTCCGGGAAAGGGCGGAAAGGCGGCCCATCTTCACCGCCTCCCGTACCGATATGGGGAAGGCCGGGTCGTAGACGGACTGCTGGGGCACATAGCCTATCCGGCTCCGCTCCCCCTCGATCTTCCCCGAATGGGGCTGCTCCAGGCCCAGGATCAGCTTGAGTACCGTCGTTTTCCCCGAGCCGTTGGGCCCCACCAGGGCGATGAATTCCCCCTGGTGTATGTGGAAGCCGGCGTTTTCCAGGACCTTGATAGGGCCGTAGGAAAAGGACACCCGGTCGAAACGAAGGCTTATCTTCCGGTCTACCGGATGGTTCACGGCCCCGCCTCCCCAATGGTTCTTTGTAAGACCTCCCCCATGAACCGGATGTTGGCGAGCCAGTCCGGGGCCAGGGGGTCCAGGGGAACAAGGACCGCCCCCGCCGCGTCCGCCACTGCCTGGGCGGTGTGGACCGGGAACTGTGCCTGGACAAAGATTGCCTTTGCCCCTTCCTGTTTTGCCTGCTCTATAAGGCCGGCCAAGAGCCGGGGGGTGGGTTCCTTGCCGCCGGTTTCCACCGCCTCCTGGCGTATGCCGAATTCATCCAGAAAATAGCCGAAGGCCGGATGGTATACAAAGACTACCCTTCCCCGGAGGGGGGCAAGCTGCTCCCAGAGGAGGGCAAACTCCCTATCCATATCGGCGGTAAGATCATGGTAGTTTTTCCGGTATAATTCCGCGCTATCGGCATCAATATTGTCAATATTGTCCATATTGATTAATGCTTCCATTATATGGCCCGCCATAAGCCGTGCCGGCTCATGCCCCAGCCAGGTGTGCCGGTCAATGGCATCCCCGGGCTCATCCCCGTCATCGTGGGCTTCTATAGTTCTGAACCGTACGCCGGCGGTTCCGTCAATAATGGTGAGGTTCGGGAAGCCGGCCTCAATCTTTGGCCGGAGGCCTATCTCAAATTCCGTGCCCGACAGGACCCAGACCTTCGCGGCGGCCAGGTCGGCCATCTGTTTGGGGGTGGGCTCGTAATTGTGGGGTTCCTGGCCGGGGCCGACCAGGGTCATGATGCGGACCCTTTCCCCGGCAATACGGGCGGCAAAGTAGCGCTGGGGGAGGATACTCACCACCAGGACGGGACGGTCGTCGATCACGGCGGCATTCTTCCCCCCGCACCCGGCCAGGAGGAGGAGGATAGGGAGGACCAGGATGCTTCGTTTCATTGTTCTCTACTTTAATCCGCCTTTGGGTCTTCTTCAAGGCCGGGGTTTGACGGCCCCCCCTGTAGGACATGCCCGTCAACTTAACGGGCATGCCCGTCAACTTAACGGGCATGCCCTACAACTTAACGGGCATGCCCGACAACTTAACGGGCATGCCCGACAACTTAACGGGCATGCCCGACAACTTAACGGGCATGCCCGACAACTTAACGGGCATGCCCATCAACTTAACGGGCATGCCCTACAAGTTGACGGGGGCCGCCGGAGAGGGGGGTGCGTGTTCCGTGTTCCGTGTTCTTGCAACTATCCGATACTCGGATTATAATGAACGCAAAGGGGAAACGCCCATGAAACAGACTATTGACACATTAGCCCTTATCGCCCTCGTTGCGGTCCTGGCCCTTTCAGGCTGCCCCGGCAATAGTCCCAGTGACCCGCCCCCGGCACCCCCAACACCTGTCCCGAATCTTCCCACCAGGACCTTCCGGGCTATAAGGACAACGGATAGCTCATGGTATTCGCTTACGGCACAACAACTCGCGGTAGGGACTCATTGTATCGTCTATGCCGAGACAACAGCCGGCATTACACCGGCAATGGGCGCCGCAGTTGCCGCTAAATATGACACCTATATTCACAACCAGATAACCGGTGCGTTTGGCGACATTGATGATGTTGACGGAAACGGCAGGATTATCATTTTGATGCTCGACATAATCGACGGCTATACGGGAAGCGGCGGATTTGTGGCGGGGTATTTCCATCCGATACATATGTTTGATACTTCAGTTTATCCCGTCTCTAATAAAGCAGATATGCTCTTCATGGATACATATCCGGGGTTCAATTTCGACAATCCGGCGGTGATGCAGGATTTTTATTCCAACATAGCCCATGAGTTGCAGCATCTCATCGAGTTTTCCGAGGCATACCTCAAAGACAAACCGGAAAAAGACATTTGGATTAACGAAGGGCTTTCGCTGGGCGCGGAATATATTTACGGCAATGGCACCGGAAGTCCGGTACAGCAAACAAGCCGGATTAACTACTTTAATATGGCAGGTCCCACAATCCCCTACGGCAATAATTTCTTTGTATGGGGTAACAGAGGCGATCCGCTCGCCGATTACGCAACTGCCTACCTCTTTTTCCAGTGGCTCAGGATTCACGCGAGCAACGACACCGGAATCTACAAGGAAATTGTCGCATCCCCTTACGTCGACTACCGCGCGGTCACCCAAACAGCGAAGAATAGAATTGCTGCGTTAAGTTTGAGCGGTACCGACGACGCTGCGGATTGGGAAGAAATATTGCGCACATGGTTTGCAGCAAATTATATACAGGCATCTTCTTCCAGTCTTTACGGATATAAAAAAGAAAAAATAGCACTCTATAGACATTTGCTCTCCGGCGGCCCCACTACTCCGCTTTACCCTGGTGAAGGTGTGTATAGCGAGATAGGCAGTTCTATTTTGCTTTCCGATAGCGGCAACATAAAATATGCCGGTATTAGCGGCGGGACAGTTCGTACAACAGGTCCATATACAGGTACGTTGCTTACGTTTAATGCCGGCCTGCTCAAAGATAGCGACCCCCCCCCTACAAGCGAACCAGGTACGATTGCTTCCAGTGTCGCAAGTGGCCTGCAAGCATCGGTGCAAATGTCGCTTAACGGGAATGTTGCACCCGCGATTACAGAGCCCTTGCCCACGAGCTACCCGATTCACGTTCACTTCGGGCCGGGCGGGTTCAGGAAGTGAGCGGACTAAGGCTGCTGGCCTTGGCAGGCTTCACCGCAGGCGTCATCCTGGCGCTGCCTACCCAGGGTTTCTCCCTGGGCAGGCGGGACGCCGGGAAAGCGCCCCGGACAGAGGCCGCGCCGACGGAGCCGGCCGCCGATGCGGCGCTCTACGAGTCTGCGGTTGGAGGCCGGCGCGTGGAAGTAAGCGGCCGGGTCCGGCTGGTGGGAAGCGAGCCCTTCCCGGACCTGGTGCTTACCGATACGGAGGAGCATACCTGGTACATCGATTCTGCGGACCGGAAAACCCTTTCCCGCTACGAACAGCAAACCGTAACAATCCGGGGCACCGTGGAGCTTAAGGAGATGGTGCTGGCTAACGGCAGAAGCCTCGGCACACGAAGAACCCTCTCCGGCATCACCCTGGTCAGGGTTGATGAATAGGATAATCTCCCAGGAGGAAACGCCTACTTGAAGTATGCCCTTATCGCCCTCGTTACGGTCCTGGCCCTTTCAGGCTGCCCCGGCAATAGTCCCAGTGACCCGCCCCCGGAGAACACTACCCCGACCGGACCGAACAACCCGTCCGGACCGGGTCCTGCAGCGAATTATACCTTCTCCTATGACGGAAATGGCAGCGATGGCGGCACTGTTCCCGCAGGACCCGCAACATACGCATTTTCGCAGACGGTGACGGTCCTCGGCAACACCGGCAGCCTCGTCAAAACAGGGAAGGTGTTTGACGGCTGGAATACCAATGCGGCCGGCACCGGTACATGGTACCGTCCGGGCGATACACTCTATTTGAGTGCAGACAAGACGCTATTCGCATCCTGGGTGAACACGGACGAAAAACACTTCTGGGCCTCAAGGATAACAGATAGCTCATGGTATTTGCTTACGGCACAACAACTCGCGGAAGGGACTCATTGTATCGTCTATGCCGATATAACAGCCGGCATTACACCGACAATGGGCGCCGCAGTTGCCGCTAAATATGACACCTATATTCACAACCAGATAACCGATGCGTTTGGCGACATTGAGGATGTTGACGGAAACGGCAAGGTTATCATTTTGATGCTCGACATAATCGACGGCTATACGGGAAGCGGCGGCTATTCAGCGGGGTATTTCCAGGGATATCAGATGTATCAGCGGTCGGTGATAAGGCCCTATTCGAATGAAGCGGATATGCTTTATATGGATACCTATCCGGGGTTCAATCCCGGCAATCAGCAAAATTTCTATTCCACCATAGCCCATGAGTTACAGCACCTAATTGAATTCTCCCAGCTGGAAGCCAAGAGCAAAGCTGCAAAGGATCTCTGGATTAACGAGGGGCTTTCGACCGCTGCGGAATATATCTACGGTACCGGTACCGGCTCTCCGGCACATCAGCAAGCCCGGATTGATTACTTTAATGCTGGGTTTGCTCCTAATGGAAATCCGAAGACTTCAATCCCCATGGGCAACAACTTCTTTGTTTGGGACGGATACTGGGAGCAGGAATACGGCGATGTGCTTGCCGATTACGCTACCGCCTACCTCTTTTTCCAGTGGCTCAGGATTCATGCGAACGACATCGCTATCTACAAGGATATTATCGCATCCCCTTACGGCGACTATAAGGCGGTAATATTTCCGGCGTCATCCAGAATTGACAGCAGTCTTTCGTCTTGGGGAACATTGCTTCGCAGCTGGCTGTTGGCGAATTATGTTAAGGATGCTGCGGGGCTTTTGGGATACAAAGGTGAGATTAACACCACAACGTGGCCTTTCCCCCCAGCGTGGCTTAACTTTCCCTCTAGCCAACAAACATATTTGTCACCGGGTGAAGGCGTGTATAGCACGATAAGCAGTTCTATTTCGCCTTCCAGTGGCGGCAACATAAAATATGCCGGTATTAATAGCGGGACAGTTAGTACAACAGGTACATATACAGGTACGTTGCTCACGTTTAATGCTAACTCCAATAAGGCGGGGAGCGATGAGATAGGTAAAATTGCAGCCAATGTCGTAAGCGGCCCGTACGCTTCGGTACAAATGTCGCTTAACGGGATTGCTGCGTCCGTGATTACCGCGCCCTTGCCCACGAGCTACCCGATAGACGTTCACTTTGGGCCGGATGGTACGCTGTCGCCGGACAGTCCCCGTGTAGGGACAGGTAGTTCGGGGATATCAGCAAAACCGCTTGGGTTCAGGAAGTGAGTGGACTAAGGCTGCTCAGGGTTGGTGAATAGGAACCTCTTCATCACCCCAGCAGCATCTCATCATTCGCCAGTTCCCGGTTCTTAATATCCTTAAACCGCTGCACAATATCCCCGGTACTCAGCTTCGCCTTCTCCGCCGCGTCTATGTCCAGGATAATCTCCCCGCCGTCCATCATCAGGAGCCGGTTGCCCGCCTCCAGGGCATGGGCCATGTTGTGGGTGATCATCATGACGGTAAGGCGGTAGTCCGCCGCAAAGCGCAGGGTAAGGTCCATGATCATCTCCGCATTCCGGGGGTCCAGGGCGGCGGTGTGCTCGTCAAGGAGGAGGAGGGCAGGCTTGGACATCACGGTCATGAGCAGGGTGAGGGCCTGACGCTGGCCGCCGGAGAAAAGTTCCACATTATCGTTGAGCCGGTTCTCCAGGCCCATCCCCAGGGTGCGGAGGTTCTCCCGGAAGTAGTCCCGCATTTTCTGATTGAGGCTAATCCGCAGGCCCTTGTAGCCCTTCTTGTGGCAGATCATCATGTTATGTTCCAGGCTCATCTTCCCCGCCGTTCCCAGGAGCGGGTTCTGGAATATCCGTCCAATGTACCGCGCCCGCTTGTATTCCGCCTCCCGGGTAATATCCCGTTCCGTTTCTTCGTCCCGGACAAGGATCCGTCCCGCCGTGGGCAGGTACGTCCCGGCGATGGCATTGTAGAGGGTAGACTTCCCCGCCCCGTTAGACCCGATGAGGGTGATAAAGTCCCCGGCCTGCACCGTAAGGCGCACGTTCTTCAAGGCATGGTTTTCGTCCGGCGTCCCCCGGTTAAAGACCATGTCCAGGTTTTCAATCCTAACCACGGCGGAAGCCCCGTTGGGAAATGATGATGCAGAGGATGATGAGCAGCCCGGTGATCAGTTTAAGATCATTGGCGGTCATGTGGATGTAGTAGCCGTAGTTCCGGGCGAGGTACATCAGGGCCCGGTATAAAACTGAGCCCAGTATGACCCGCAAGGTGAGCGCACTGATACGGTTTGACCGGATAAGGAATTCCCCTATCATCAGTGATGCTAAGCCCGACACGATCATGCCGCTTCCCAGCCCCACATCGGCGAAGCCCTGGTACATGGCGGCGAAGGAGCCGGAGACTGCCACCATGCCGTTTGCCAGGCAGATACCGCATATCTTGAGCACATCCGGGTTCATGCCCTGGGAGATGACCAGCTGGGGATTGGCCCCCAATGCGCCCACGGAGAGGCCGAAGTCGGTGGTGAAGAAGAGGTCCAGCAATGCCTTGATGAGGAACACTACCAGTGCGCAGAGGATTACCTGGGCGATACCCGGCGGTACGAAGGTAAAGAGGGTCGGGACCCGGAGGAGGGACAGGTTTGCCCTGCCGCCCATGACCCGCAGATTTACTGAATAGAGCATGGTCATGGTGAGTATCCCCGAAAGCAGGTCGGGGATCTTAAGCCGGGTATGGATGAGGGCGGTAATCAGCCCCGCCACTGCGCCCCCCAAGAAGGCAATGGCAATGGCGGCTGCCGGCGGTACGCCCTTGATGAGCATCACCGCCATGACAGCCGCCCCCAGGGGGAAGGACCCGTCAACGGTCATATCCGCGAAGTTCAGCACCCGGAAGGTAAGGAACACCCCCAGAACCATGATGCCGTAAATGAATCCTTCAATAAGAATGCCCTCAAGCATTCAGCCCCCCCATGCTGCTTTACTTTGTAGTAAGCTTGCCGTTTTCGAAAACATAGTTCGCCTGGCTAAGGTACTGCGCAGGAATAGTGACGCCGCAGTTCTTCGCTTCATCCAGGTCAAAGAACAGGTCCGATTCAGAGGGTTCGGTGAGGAACTTGACCGGAATATCCGCCGGCTTCTTCCCCTGGAGAATATCCGCGACAATATGGCCGGTGGCCAACCCGGCCTTGTAATAGTTGAACCCCGAGGCGATCATGGCGCCCCCCCCCAGCACCCCGGTCACGTCCCCGGAGAAGATAGGTTTCTTCGCGGCGCTGAAGACCTGGATAAGGGCGGGCAGGGCCGAGAACACCGTATTGTCCGTGGTCAGGTAAATCCCGTCCACCCGGTTGACGATAGCCTCCGCCGCCTGCCGCAGTTCCGCAGAAGTACTGATGGCCTGGCTAACCAGGGTCAGCCCATTAGCCTTGGCGGCATCCTCCACCAACGCCAGGGAGGAAATGGAGTTCGCCTCGGAACTGGTGTAGATATAGCCCAGGGTTTTAATCTTGGCAATCTCCTTAAAGAGGGCGATGTGGGCCCCCGAGTCAAGGTAATCCGAAAGGCCCGTCACGTTCCCCTCGCCATGTGCCAGGGTAGTAACCAGGTTCGCCGCCACCGGGTCGGTTACCACCGAGAACACCACCGGCGTATCCTTGAGGGTAGTAGCCAGGGACACCGCAACCGGGGTGGCAATCCCCACCGCCACCGCAACCTTGTCACTCTTGAACTTGTTGGCGATCTGAGCGGCGGTATTCACATCCCCGTTGGCATTCTGAAGGTCGATATCCGCGTCGATCCCCCGTGCCGCAAGGGCGTCCACAATACCCCGCTCGCAGGCATCCAGGGCATCGTGCTGAACAATCTTCGCTATCCCGATGCGGACCTTTCCGTTTTTGCTACAGCCCGTCACCAGCAGCAGCGCCGCAAGACACACAACTGCAACCGTAATAATCTTTCTCATTGATGAAATTCCTCCTTAGGGATTGATGTTTCTTTTATTAGAAACGACCCTATCAGGGTATAAATCAGGCTATCCAATGTCAAGCCTACGCGAAAATATCGAGACAAAAACCACATTTCCCCCCGAAAATACAAGACTATCCCTGGCTCCCCTTTGATACTTACCGCAGAGGTTAAGAAATGGTAAAAGGGGCGTGGATAATTAATCTTCATACCAAGCGCTGCAAAAACTGGGTTAACGGCATTGAGGTGAGTTTCCATTTTGATGAGAATGGGCGGCTGATGGGCAGACTTATGCCCTTGCCGGGGGAATTATGCAAAAAAATATCCCCGAGGCAGGAGCGGGTGGCCTATATATACCGCATGTGGCGACGGGCAATCGTTGTTTTTTACCGGGCCTGGTACCGGGGAAGGACAAAGCCGAAAAGCTTTCCCACCGTATCCGCGATTTGCTCCCCCAGTACCCCCGGGCTTACCCCCCGCAGTTCCGCCGCCAAGCCATAGGTTCCCGCCACCATCCCCGGGTCCGCCGGCTTCCCCCGGTGAGGGACCGGCGCAAGGTAGGGCGAGTCGGTTTCCAAGAGCAGCCGGTCCGGCGGCACAAAGGGCAGTGCTTCCTGCAGGTTGTGGGCGTTTTTATAGGTCAGGTTCCCCGCAAAGGAAATGTGGTATCCCAAATCCAGGAAAGTCCGGGCCTCTTCCTTCCCGTAGGAAAAGCAGTGTATCACCCCCCGGACCCCCGGATGCTTAGCCAGCGCCGCCGCCGTTTCTCCCGGTGCGTCCCGTGAATGGATAATGATGGGCAAATCAAGCCTAAGCGCCAGATCCAAGAGCATGTCCAGCAGTTCCGCCTCCCCGGCCTTGTCCAGTTCCACCCCCGGTGGTAGTTCCTGGTGATGGTCCAGGCCGCATTCACCCACCGCCACCACCAAGCCCCTTGGCGCGGCGGCGATGTGGGCCTCCAACCGGGGAACCAGTTCCCGCCGTCCGGCAATGTTTGGAGGGTCCGGCCAGAGCCCCGCAGTGAACCGGACCCGAGGAAACCGGGAAAAGGCGGCAATTCGCCCCGGCAGGTCGTCGACCTGGGTGCCGATGTCGATGATACCGCCGAAACCGGCGGCGAAGAGGTTGGCTGCCAGGGTTTCGGCGCCGGGAAACGTCTCGGGACTTCCCCGATGGGCGAAAAACCGGGCATTATAGTCATCCAGCATGGAAAGGTGGGCGTGGGTATCGATGAGAAGAGGGGCCGGTGTGATCATAATCTTGACCATAGCGGATAGGCTTGGTAGTATGCAATAGAGAGCCGGGGTGGTGGAATGGTAGACACCGGAGACTTAAAATCTCCTCTCCGCAAGGGGGTACGGGTTCAACTCCCGTTCCCGGCAGTGGTTCGAAAAGAACGACAGCCGCCTTTAGGCGGTCCATAACAAACCGCTTTGAGCGGTTCACCATTCAAGCCCCCGGTTTGACCGGGGGTATCTGACTTCCTTCGTCTTTTGTCCGTGTGGTCCGCACCACTACGCCGCCATGCATACGCCTAATTTTCTGTCTGGCGGAACAGGCCTTTTGAAAGCAGCTTCATTACATCGTCAACCAGGGTGTCAAGTCCTTTTTCCGTAAGCCGTTTGTGGTTAAAAATGGTCTTCAGGCAGATAAAATTGGCGATCCCCATAAGAAACCACGCCGCCGTGCTATAATCCACGTCAATAAGCTCATTGCCGAATTTTTGCAGGGCGGCGATATAGCTTTTCGCGAACCGGGTATAGTAGTCCTCAAAAAGCATGGGATCGATATGAGAAGAACCCCAGATTATTTTATAGCACTGCGGATGGGTATGGCCAAAACGGATAAATGCCTTGATCCCTTCCCTTTCCACCTCAAACCGGGTTTTACAGTGCGCGATATGCTTGTTTAGGTACTTATTAATCACCACATAATAATTCCTGACTAAATAATTATAAATTGAGGCTTTATCCTGAAAATATATATAAAAAGTACCTACCGCAGTCTTGGCGAGACCGCATATATCCGCGACAGAGGTGTCACAAAACCCTTTTTTGTCAAACAGGGTTTCGGCGGCATCGCAGATCGCGCTCATTTTCCGGAACCCTACCGGGGATCGGGGAAGATTCACCCCTTTTATCAGGGAAGCATCGTTAAAAAAGTTGTAGTCCATACTCTATTCCTCCTGGCTTCAACGTGGATAATACCCGAAACAAGGGTCTGTCTCAAGCTAAAAATTTTTTTGAAAAAATGTAAAAAAATGTTTGACAAACTTCAAAAACCATAATATCTTATAAAATATGAACATTATTCATAATGAACAATGTTCATGGATAAATTTAAAAAATTCAGGTGGTCTTTTATGGAAAAAACGTATTTCATTGACGGCCTAAGAACTCCTATCGGATCATTCTTGGGAAACCTTAAAACCTGTACGGCCCCGAAGCTCGGCGCCGCGGTCATCAGGGCGCTGATGGAGAGAAACAACATAGCCGGCGCCGACATTGATGAGGTAATCGCCGGCAATGTGCTCTCCGCCGGCGCCGGCATGGGAGTCGGCCGTCAGGCGGCTATCGGCGGTGGGGTTCCGGCGGAGGTTCCCGCCTACAGCCTCAACATACTCTGCGGCAGCGGCCTGAAGGCAATAATGAACGCCGTGGCGGAAATCCAGGCGGGAAACGCGGGGATGATCATCGCCGGCGGCATTGAGAGCATGTCCAACGCGCCCTTTCTCCTCCCGGCTAAAACCAGGCAGGGAATCAAGATGGGGGAAATCGCCGTTCAGGATCACCTGCTTTACGATGGCCTCACCGACGCTTTTCACCACTACCACATGGGTATAACTGCGGAAAATGTGGCGGAAATGCACAAAATTTCCCGGGAAGCCCAGGATACATTTGCCTTTAATTCCCAGCAAAAGGCGATTAAGGCGGTGGACGCCGGGGAATTCAAAGAAGAAATCATTCCCATTGAGGTGGTTGACGGCAAGAATGCCTTTACCTTTGATACCGACGAATATCCCAACCGGACAACTAACCCTGAAAAACTTGCCACGCTTAAAGCCTCTTTCAAAAGCGACGGAACTATCACTCCGGGTAATTCTTCGGGAATAAACGACGGGGCCTGTTTTTTCATTGTCGCCGGGGAAGCGGCGGTACAGAAATTCAACTTAACGCCAAAGGCGGAAATAGTCGCCGTGGGCCAGGGCGGCGTTAATCCAAAGATCATGGGCCTGGGTCCGGTGCCGGCCATCGGCAATGCCCTGAAAAGGGCGGGCATGAAGCTGGGCGATATGGAGTACATCGAGCTCAATGAAGCCTTTGCCGCCCAGAGCCTGGGGGTCATCAGGGAACTTTCCCGGGATCACGGGGAAAGCGAGGGCGCCATTATTGAACGCTGCAATGTGAACGGCGGCGCCATCGCCCTGGGGCATCCCCTGGGCGCCAGCGGAGCCCGAATCACCGTGACGCTGCTCAATATACTTAAAAAGCGCGGAGCCAAATACGGACTGGCGAGTCTCTGTATCGGCGGCGGTATGGGCGCCGCTATTATCATAAAAAACATTTAAAACAGGAGGAATTGTGATGAGATTACAAGGAAAGACAGCGGTAATAACCGGCGGCGCCCGGGGACTGGGCGAGACCATGGCAAAACTGTTCGCGGAAAACGGCGCCAGGGTAATAGCCTGCGATATGAGCGAGCCTCAGAATACCTACAGGGATGTGGAATTCTACAAACTCAACGTCACCGACGGGGAAGCCTGTAAAAAATTCACCGAATATGCGGTGGAAAAATACAAGAAGCTCGACATCCTGGTAAATAACGCCGGGATTACCAAGGACGGCATGACCCGGAAAATGACCGACGAGATGTGGGACGCGGTAATCGCGGTCAACCTCAAGGGGGTGTTCAACCTGACCCGCTTCATCGGGCCCCACATGGAAGATTCCGGCGGCGGCAGTATCATTAATATTTCCAGCGTAGTCGGCGAGTATGGGAACATCGGGCAGGTCAACTACGCCGCCACCAAGGCCGGGGTTATCGGCATGGCAAAAACCTGGGCTAAGGAATTTGCCCGCAAGGGCGTACCGGTACGCTGTAATGCCATCGCTCCGGGGTACATCATGACTGATATTCTCAAGACCGTTCCCCAGGAATTGCTGGACAAGTTCGCGGCGAGTACGATGCTGGGGCGGCTGGGACAGCCGGAAGAAATCGCCAAGGTCGCGCTGTTTCTGGCCAGCGACGACGCCTCCTATGTGACCGGGACGGTAATCTCCGCCAACGGTGGGATGAGGCTATAATATGGATCACGCAGGCATTGCCGGTACCGGTATCTACATTCCGGAAACACGAATGAGCGCCGCCGAGATTTCCAAAGCCACCGGTGGTGTATGGAGCGAAGAGGCGGTGATTGAAAAACTGGGGATCATCAGCAAGCCCGTCCCCGGCCCCGATGACGGTGACGGCACCCAGGAAATGGGCGCCCGGGCGGCCCTGGACTGCCTTAAAAATACCGGGCTGGACCCCAGGGAGATCGACGTTATTCTCTGCATCGGCGAGGAATGGAAGGAGTACCCCCTTACCACTTCCGCCCTGTACATTCAGGACAGGATCGGCGCGGTTAACGCCTGGGGTATTGATGTGCAGAACCGCTGCTGTACCTGCTGCACGGCGATTAAAATGGCGGCGGATATGCTTATCGCGGACCCGGAGATCAAAACCGTCATGGTGGTGGGCGGATACCGCAACGGAGACTTTGTTGATTACGCCGACAAGGATTTGTCCATGATGTACGACCTCGCCGCAGGGGCGGGGGCCATGATCCTCAGGAAAAACTACGGGAAAAATATCGTCCTTGGTTCCCACGTTATCGCCGACGGTTCCCTGTCAAGAGCCGCCGGGGTAAAGATCGGCGGCATAAACGAGCCCTTTAATAGCGGTAATATCGAAACGGGGTATAGATCCCTCAAACTCTTTGATGCCCGGAAAATGAAGGATCGCCTCAAAGAAGTAAGCATGCCCAATTGGTACAAATGTATTGACGAGAGTCTCCGCAAGGGTGGTAAGACCCGGGGCGACATTGGCTTTCTGGCCATCCTGCACTTTAAAAAATCAGCCCACATGGAGCTTCTAAAGGAACTGGGCCTCCGGGAAGATCAGTCCATCTATCTGGATCATTACGGGCATTTGGGGCAGATCGATCAGATCCTTTCGATTCATTTGGGATTGAAAAGCGCCCAGATCAAGCCGGGAACGAATGTGGTGACCCTTGCCGCCGGAATTGGCTATGTATGGGCGGCAAATCTCATACAGTGGGGTTGATGCGATGCAGGTATTTTTACAGACCTTTATAAACAGTTTGCAAAACATCGCGATTTATTCGATGGCGACCATCGGCATCGTATTGATCTTCCGTACGTCCATTACGACTAATTTTGCCCAGGGAATGCTGGGAACCTTTTCCGCTTTCTTCACGGCAAATTTTGTTCTGTACCACAATATGCCCTTTGCCCTGGCCATCGCCCTGGGGGCGCTTATCGCGTTCTGTTTCGGCTTCATCATTGACGCCCTCATTATCCGCCAGGGACGGCAGGTCAACGCCCACGGGCGGCAGATGATCACCATGGGCCTTATGATGATCTTCTACACGGTAATGCCGGTAATCTATATCACCATAACAACCAGAACGCCGAGCATTCCGAAATTCACCTATAACAATATTGAATTTAGTTTCCTCAGTCAGGGGCTCTACATTACTGAACATGCCCTAATATGCGTCCTTATCGCCGTCACCGGATTAAGCATACTTTTTTCCATGCTTAAGTTCACCAAATGGGGAATGGCCCTGCGGGCAACCGCCTCCAACGAAACCGTCGCCCAGATGATGGGGGTAAATACCAAGCTGGTCACCGGCTTTACCTGGGGAATAGCGGGATTTTTTGTCGCCGTCGCCGCCTCTTCAACGGCAATGTCCCTGAACGCGGGTATGCTGGGAACCGTCCAGATCTACGGATTTTTGGCCTGCGTCCTCGGCGGGGTTTCCAGTTTCTGGGCGCCCATCGCCGGCTGTGTGCTCATTCCCCTGTTCCTCAATTATTCGGCAATTGTTTCGCCCAAATGGGCGGGACTGATCAGTTTTATCATCATTATGCTGATCATCCTGGTTCGCCCCAACGGGCTATTCGGGAAAAAGATGATTAAGAAGGTATAGCATGCAAAAAACTAAGAGCATTATCCGCCATCCTTTCTTTGGCTTTATCATCTTCGGAATTGTCATGTTATTGGTTCAGGTACTGCAAAGAGCGGGGCTGGTTCAATATTCCTTTGCCAAGGCCCTGGGACAGACCGCGATTTATTCCATTGCGGCTTTGGGCTTCAGCTTCCTGCTGGGTTACGCGGGGCTTTCAAGTTTGGGAACCGCGGGTTTCGCGGGCCTTGGTTCCTACATTACCGGTTTTCTCCTGAACACCTACACCCAGCTTCCCTACTTCTCGATACTGCTCATCGTTATAGCGGTTTCCATAATCCTGGGAGCTTCGGTGGGTTTCATTTCCCTCCGGATCGAAGGTATATTTTTGGCCATCGTTACCCTGGGGCTTTCCGAAGTTCTGGGGCAGGTGTTCCTCAACGCGGACTTTACCGGCGGCCCCAATGGCATGAGGACAGGGTATATCCACATTCTCCCCAATCTGTTGCATATCAGAACCAATATCACCATGCTCTACTGCATTGTTACGGTAATACTGGTGCTGCTTATGCTGGTAACCTGTAATCTTATTTCAAGCCCCACCGGCAGGGCCATGCTGGCAATGAAGAACAGTACCTCCGCGTCTCAGGCCATGGGGATAAGCCTGTTAAAGTACCGGCTGCTGGCCTTTATCATGGCTACCGTCTACGCCGGTATCGCCGGTTCCCTGCACATGATCTACGGGCAATACACGGACCCGGTACAGTGGACCATCATGTTTTCCCTTAATATTCTTGCCGCGTGCCTGGTAGGGGGAGCCAAATCCATCTGGGGGATACTCATCGGCGCCCTGATAATCTTTGGGCTTACTCCCCTGTTTTTTCAGGATATTCAGTTATTACGGGATAACTCCTGGGTAATGAGCGTTATCTCCGGCGTCCTCATTATCCTGGTGGTTATGTTTTTTAAGGGCGGGCTTATTCAGTTGTTTATCAATCTGCTCGCGAATGCCAAAGCCTGGCGGATAAGAAAAAGAGAGTACCGATTTGGAAAAGACGAATAATAGGATTACAGAACAGTTTTATGAGTTGTCCGGTCAACTCTACGCGGACGCTCTGGAAAAACTTGGCCTCAGGGTTGGTATGCTGGAACAGTACCCTCCCCTGCGCCGGGAACGGCTTAAACGCAAAATCGAAAAGCGTCTGGCCCTGTTTGACCGCCGGGCGGACAAGGAAATTTCCCGGCTTGAAGACGCAGTCTTAAGCCCCCGGGACTTGTTCGAAAAACGTTACGCGAAAACAGAAGCGGCACTGAACAAAAAGTACCGCCTGAAATTCCGGGAATACCGCCAGATACTGCGCCGACAGGAAGGTATTGTTGACGAAAACAACAACCTTAGAGGGGAGCTTTCCCCCGGGTCGGCGCAAAAACTGCGGGGCTATGAAGATGGGCTTGAAGCTGAAAAACGGGGAATAACCGAAAAAAAGGCGGAGCTTTTCTGTCAAAAGGAAAAAGCAAAACAAAGGGACCGGGAAAAGGCCGCCGCAGTTCTTGAAAGCCGGAAGCGGGAACTGGACGGAACGCGGGAGAAAATCCGGCTCGCGGAGGAAAAAAAGGCGGACAGGGACTACGCGGAATTTGCCGCGGCTAATGAAAAGAAAATCGCGAAAATCAATGAAAGACTTGATGCGGCAAAGCGGAAAGCCCTGGCCGCCGGCTCCAGAACCCACACCGTACAGTTGCCTCCCGACATTGCCCTGCGGCTGGACGCTTTGTGCATGTATTTCGGCGGCCTCAAGGCGGTGGACAATCTTTCGTTTGACGTTAAAAAAGGGGAAATCTTTGGCCTTATCGGGCCTAATGGCGCGGGTAAGACCACGGTATTCAACTGCATAACCCAGTTCTACAAGCCGACCAGCGGCGAAATATGGTTCAATGACCGTTACGGTGAAACCCTGCGGCTCAATAAGTACGCAGTTCACAATATCATTAAAACCGGTATCATCCGGACCTTCCAGAATATTGAGCTGGTAACCGAAGTGACGGTGCTTGAAAACCTGCTTATCGCCGCCCATACCCAATACCATTCGGGATTCTTCTCCCACCTGTTCTCTACCCCCGCGCTGAAAAGGGAAACCGAGGTATTAAAGGCAAAGGCCCTGCATATTCTGGAAGAAATGAATCTGCTGAATCTAAAAGACGCGTACCCCGTGGGTATGCCCTATGGCGTTCTGAAAAGAATTGAACTTGCCCGGACATTGATGGCAAACGCTTCTCTGATCATCCTGGACGAACCTGCGGCGGGCTTAAATGAAAAAGAAACCGAGGAACTGACCCTGCTCATCAAACGTATTTCCCGGGAATATGAGGCAACCATTTTTCTGGTTGAACATGACATGGGACTGGTTATGGATATCTGCGATCATATCTGCGCGGTTTCCTTTGGTAAAAAACTTGCCTATGGTACTCCCCAGGAGATTCAGGACAGCAAGGAAGTTCAGGAAGCCTATTTGGGGGTTGAATAATGAGCACTATTCTGGAAGTAAAGAATCTTGTTGTTGAATACGGCGCCATCAGGGCGGTGAAAGGAATCAGTTTTAAGGTGGAAAAAGGGTCCGTTATGGCTATTCTGGGCGCTAACGGCGCCGGCAAAAGCGCCACGCTCAGAACCATATCCGGCATTGTAATTCCCCGGGACGGTGAAATAGTATTTGAAGGGCGGAACATAAGCGGTAAAAGTATTTATTCCATCGCCAAGTCCGGCATTTCCCAATCCCCCGAAGGAAGACAGATTCTGAGCGGCCTTACGGTTGAGGAAAACCTCAAAGTGGGAACCTATAGCCTGGTGAAAAAGTACCGGGACGCGGGAGCTAAAACCGCTTCAGAGAATCAGGAGTATGTATACGCTATGTTCCCGGTGCTGAAGGAACGGCGGAAGCAGCAAGCCAATACCCTTTCCGGCGGCGAGCAGCAGATGCTGGCAATCAGCCGGGCCTTGATGTCCAGTCCCAAGATGCTGATCCTGGACGAGCCTTCCCTGGGACTGGCGCCGATCATCGTTAAAAATATTTTCAAGTGTATCAAGGAGATAAGCGCGGCCGGCACGACGATCCTTATCGTTGAACAGAACGCCCTGCAAACCCTGAAGATCGCCGATTACGCCATTGTGCTGGAATTGGGAAGAATCAGTATTGAGGGGAAGGCAGAAGATCTGATCCACGATCAGCGCCTGATCGATGCCTATCTGGGCAATAAAAAGTAGGTAAGCCTTTAGAGGTTCCTAAATATATTTTTGGAGGAAGAGTTATGAAAAAAAAAGTACCCTGCGTGATTATGGCATTGCTCCTTATTCCGGCTTTCGCTTTTGTGGGCTGCCGGGGAGAAAAATCAAGTGACGAGATCCACATCGGTGCGACCATTTGTTCGGAAGGCGCCTACGCCCTGGTAGGGGTTCCCTACGGCAATTTCTACAAGGCCTACGTGGATTACGTCAACCAGGCTCCCGAGTATCAGGATATACTCAAGGGCAGAAATCTCAAACTTACCGTTTACGATGACAAGGGTGACGGAGCGACCGGCAAAACCTATATCGAAAAACTCATCAACGACGACAAGGTATTCGCCCTGGTAGCGATCCTGGGAACCTGGAATGTAATCGCCGCCAAGTATGAACTTGAAAACTGCAATATCCCCTCGGTGTATTTTGGTACCGGTTCCAGCGCCCAGATGTTTGAACCCGCCAGGGGAGGCCAACGGTACATGATGGGCGTCCAGCCTCTGTACAAGACCGAAGGACGGCTGATGTACCTCCGGGCACTCACCAGTTTCCAGGACATCAAAAAAATCGGCGTCGTCTACTCTACCGCTGACGACGGGCTCAGCCTGAAGACGGGAATCGAAGAGGAGGCCGCCAAGGACACCCGCCCTGCGGGACTTAAACCCACCATCGTTTATCAGCCCATCGGCTCCACCGACGCCGCTGCCATTTCCCCTCAGATTGCCGCCGTCCAGGATGCGGATGTGATTATCGCCGCGGGAAACCAGGCATACTTCAAGGCGATTTACTCCGCCGCATACTCCAACTCGGTGGCGCGGCCCAAACCGTTTATCACCACCTATGTCAACGCTTCTCCCACCAATATTCCCACCGAGGCGATTAACCCCGGCGCCGGGGAAATCTACAGCGCCGCCTGGGTTGTTATCACTGAAAAGGGAACCGAAAGCGCCGAGGCCGCAAGAAGGCAGAAAGACTACGCGGAATACTGCAAAATCGTAGACTTGGATACCAAATATATTCCCGCATCGGAAAAGGCGGCCTACAAGTTTAACGCCTATTCCATGAGCTCCTACATAGCCCTCAAGCATTTCCTCGCCGGCATTGAGCGGCTGAACGCTTCCGGCAAGCCCCTGACCGCCCAGAACTACCTTGAAGCCATGGAGAGCGGCCGTATCCCCATCGCCATATCAGGCGGCGTTAACTACGCCGACGGAAGCAGGATAGGCCTTGATGCCCTCTCGTTCGTAAAATACCAGCCCCCCGCTTCGGGTCCCGCCGCCAATGGAAGTTTTTTTGAAGTTGATCCCATGGCGTCCATTGACGAACTTATTGCGAGGTTGAGCAATTAAAAATTAAGGAGGAAGAGGTTTTATGAGTTACGATTATTCCGGCAAAATTATCAGCCTTGAGAAGGCGCTGTCCCTGGTTAAGGACGGCGATCACATTGTAACCGGCATGGCCGCCGCAGAGGCCCATGACTTTTTTATGGACATCCATAAAATAATCGATCGGGGGGTCAAAAACGTGACGGTCACCAACTGTCTGCCCATGGCCGAAGGAAAGTACCTTACCGATCCCGATTACATCGGCAAAATAAATGTGAACTCCTGGTTTTATACGCCCCAGCTCAGGCGCAACCATGCCATAGACGCGGTTTCCTATGTTCCCAACCATCTGCATAACGCCGGGTTGAAACGCCGGGAGCATATTAAAACAAACATTTTTATTTGTAACGCGAGCCTCCCTGATAAACACGGGTATATGTCCATATCCCTGTCTGCGACATACGAACGGGGCATCCGGGAAAATGCGGATATGGTTATTCTGGAAATCAACCCCCATGTGCCCCGGGCCTTTGGGGACGTGGAAGTCCATATCAACGATGTTGATTATCTTATTGAAACCAATTATCCCCTGCCGGAAGTTCCCGATCCTGAACCCACCGAGCTGGATTATAAGGTCGGCAAACTGGTGGCTGATGAAATTCGGGATGGCGACTGCCTGCAGCTTGGCATTGGGGGAATGCCCAATGCCATAGCCAAAGCCCTCTATGACAAAAAGGATCTGGGGGTACACACGGAAATGCTGACCAGCGAGATGAGCAAACTGTTCCGGGCGGGAGTAATAACCGGCAAACTGAAGCACATACAACCGGGGAAAATGGCCTGTACCTTTGTTTTCGGAACCAGGCAAATGTACGACTTTGTGGACGATAACCCCGGGGTCATCGTGCTGAACGGCGAGTACATGAACGATCCCTATGTCATCGGCCTTAACGACAACCAGGTGTCGATCAATTCCTCGGTGGAGGTGGACGTCACCGGCCAGTGCGCCTCGGAAAGCATAGGCGCCAAACAGATCAGCGGTACCGGCGGACAGATGGATACCGCCATCGGCGCCCAGAATTCCAAAGGCGGCAGATCCTACATCTGCCTCTATTCTACCGCGACCATCAAGGACAAAGACGGGCAGCCCAAAAAGGTCAGCAAGATCGTACCTACCCTGAACCAGGGCGCTATTGTAAGCCTTCCCCGTATGGATGTGGACCGGGTGGTTACCGAATACGGCATAGCGGAACTGCGGGGGACCAATGTCCGCGAACGGGTCCGGCGCCTGGTCGCCATTGCCCATCCGGATTTCCGGGAAGACATTATGCGTCAATCCATGGATCTCGGCATTATCGGAAGGAAGTCTTACTAATGGCGGAATTCGAATTTCAGGGGAAACAAGTTTACTACGAGACTTACGGAGAAGGGGAGCCCCTCCTGCTGCTTAACGGCATTATGATGTCAACCAGGAGCTGGGCTCCCTTCATTGAGAATTTTTCCCGGGACAATCAACTGATACTGGTTGATTTTTTTGATCAGGGACAGAGCGCGCGGATGAGCGCCCCTTACGATCACGCAATTCAGATTGCCCTGCTGAACGCCCTCCTTGATACCCTGAAACTTGAAACAATAAATATCTGCGGCATTTCCTACGGCGCCGAGGTGGGCCTTGGTTATGCGGTGCGCTTCCCCCAAAAAGTACGGCGGCTGGTCCTGTTCAACGGGGCCGCCCGCACCCCGCCCCTGTTGGCCGACATCGGCCATGCCTGGAACGAGGCGGCCAAATTGGAGGGCGGCCTGGCCTATTACCTGGCGGCAATTCCGGTAGTGTATTCGGATGTATTTTACGAGCGGGAAAAGGCATGGATGGATACACGAAAAGAACTCCTTGTTCCGTTCTTCGCGAGCACCGAGGTTAAGGAACGGCTTATCCGCCTTACAAACAGTTCGGAAAATTTTAACGTGATTGATAAACTTGCGACGCTTGATATGCCGGTCCTGGTGGTAAGCGCCGAAAAGGATTATTTAATCCCCTTACGGGAACAGGAAACCATGATTCAGAAAATCAGGAAGGCCCACCATGTACTACTACCCGGCTGCGGTCACGCTTCCATGTACGAGAAGCCCCTGCTTTTCAGCAGCCTAGCGCTGGGTTTCATCAATTCACCTGGCGGCGAGTTTGCTATGTAGCTAAAACTTTGCATAATGTGTTCTTTTTTATTTGCATTTACCGGGGGATTGTAGTACTATAGAAGAAGCGGCAATTTCACCCCCCCAGTTTGAGAAAGTACTGTCCGGCAGCTAAAAACATGTTTTTAGCGGCGATAAACATGTTTTTAGCGGCGATAAACATGTTTTTAGCGGTGATAAACATGTTTTTAGCAGTGATAAACATGTTTTTAGCGGCGATAAACATGTTTTTAGCGGCGATAAACATGTTTTTAGCAGCGATAAACATGTTTTTAGCAAGGAGTGTGTATATATGAATAGAAATTTAATCCCCCTCGCGGGAATCCTTTTGTACCCGTTTCTCTTAAATATCATGCCGATTATCGTGGCAAACGCCGCCGCCTGGGGGATTCTCGCCATTGCGGTCAATATCCTGCAGGCCAAGGTTACGCTTTTTATGCACGCTTGGCTGGTCTTTATCACCCCCAATTCCGGGAAGGTTGACCGGGACACTATGAATGTGGCCCTAAAAGCGGTCCGGCCGGCCATGGCGGCATTCGCCAGGGCTTACCTCCTCTATAACCCCCTGGTAAGCGACGCCCAGCGGGCTCAAATGGGCTTTGGCCCGAAACCCAAGCCGGTCCAGGAGTGGGGCAACGTCCCGATCCTATCGGTGGAACATGCGGTCCGCCGAGTCAAGATCCGGTTCAAGGGTACGGATACCGCAAAGCGGCAGGGCAAGGCCGTCGGCGCACAGCAGATTGAAGTGGCCATCAAATTTTCCGCCACAAAGCCTCTTAGTGTGAACGATTACACCAGCCTGAGGAAAGCCACCAAATCCCCCCTGGTCATCACCTGCACTGAGGAGCAGCGGGGGTCCTGCATGTGGTTCTGGGCGCGCTGGGTAACCGACGCGAGCCAGGAAGGCGCCTGGAGCGAAATGTACCCCGTGTATTTTACCTAAGTAGGGGTTTAGCCTACTTCACCGCCCCGCAGCAATGCTTGTACTTCTTCCCGCTCCCGCAAGGGCAAGGCTCGTTGCGCCCCACCTTTGGCGTCGCCCGGACGATAGTCTTCGGCACAACATCCCCTTCGTCGTAGAGCCACTGCCCGTCAACCTTCTTGAACCGGGCCCGCTCGTGGTGAATATCCCGCAGCCCGTCCCGTTCATAGGAGGCTTCAAACTCCACGGTTCCCTCGGTGTCGGCGCTTTCGCCCTTGGTGACCGAAAGTATCTTTAAGCCCAGCCACCGGGAGCCTTCGCTCCAGGCGCGGGTTCCCTTTATGTCGATGTTCTGTTTCCCATCCTTATTCTGCACGCAGGTTTCCACAATGTAATCCACGGCGTGTTCCGCGTAGGCGGTGTACCGGCTGCGCATCAGGGCTTCTGCGGTGGGGGGCTTTTGGGCTCCGGTGATGTAGGGCTCGCAACATTCGGCGTAGGGGCGGCCGGAGCCGCAGGGGCACAATTTCATGGGGTTCTCCTTAGTACTATTATAGGGTATCGGCCAGGGCGGAAAGTTCCGCCGGGATGGTCCGGGCTTGGGCGATGCGGCAGAGGGCGGTTTTTATAGCCGCCGGAGCCTTGACGGGGCCGGCCAGGGGTTCCACGGTTTCCGCGAACTTTGCCGGGTGGGCGGTGGCAAGTACCGCCAGGGGACCTCTGACCGGGGCTTCCCCGGCGGACAGTATATCTACTGCCCGCCATCCCACCGCGCCGTGGGGATCGAGGAAGTAGGAGTATTGCTGATGCACGGCGGCTATGGTTTTCCGGGTATCCTCGTCGGACACGTGGACGCCGCGGATCATTCCGCGCAGTGTTTCTAAGGTCCAGTGGGCGGTCATGCGTTCAAAGTTGCTGGGGGCGCCTACGTCCATGGCGTTGGAAATGGTTGCCTGGGATAACCGGGCATGGTATTCGCCGCTTGCAAGGTAATCCGGCACCGTTTTGTTGATGTTGGTGGCGGCAATGAAACCACGGATGGGAGCGCCCATCTTCAATGCGTAGAGCCCCGCAGTAAGATTGCCGAAGTTGCCGCTGGGCACACAAAAAGTGATGGGGCTTCCCGCCTTGACACCGTGGATAGCGTTGGCGGCGGTGTGTTCGTTCATCCCGGGTACACGTGGGGTAGCCTCACCATCGCTGTCGGTCTTGCCGGCAAAGGCTTTGCCTGCGGCGGCGCTGTAGTAGATGGCCTGGGGAATGAGGCGGGCTACATTGATGGAGTTGGCCGAGGAGAGGGCTACGCGTTTCCGTAAACCCTCGTCGGCGAAGGCGGCTTTTACCAGGGCCTGGCAGTCGTCAAAGCTGCCCTCTACCGCCAGGGCGCTGATGTTGCCGCCAAGGCCGGCGATCTGCTTTTCCTGCAGGGGGGTCACCCGGCCTTTGGGGTAGAGCACGGTGACGGAAATGCCCTCCACGCCGTAGAAGCCGTCGGCCACCGCGCCGCCGGTGTCGCCGGAGGTGGCTACCAGAATACGCAGGGGCTTGTCCTCGCCGCGGCGGAGGTAGGAAAAGGCGCGGGCCATGAAGCGGGCGCCGAAGTCCTTGAAGGCGGCGGTGGGGCCGTGGAAAAGTTCCAGCACCAGGCGGTCACCCACAGGGATCAGGGGCGCGGTAAAGGGATAGGCCGAGTGGACCAGATCCATCAATACGGCGTCGGGCAGTTCCCCCCGGACATAGGGACGGATGGTTTCAAAGGCGATGTCAAAAAAGTTCATGGTTCCCAGGGAACTTTTTACGTTCCCCGGGTAGGAGGGGATCTCTTCGGGAATGAAGAGACCGCCGTCCGGGGCAAGGCCTCCGAGGGCGGCGGCAGCAAAACTAACCGGGTTTGACCGGCTTCCGGTACTGTAATAACGCATAAAACTCCGCCTACCCTATGGATTTTTTGAATATATCCAGCAGTTCTGCTTTCTCAAACCGGAATATGCCATTGGCAATACTCCTGGCCTTGGAAGCCTGTTCGGCGTATTGTTCCAGTTCGGCGGCGGTGAAGGTTTCCTTCTTTCCAAACAGCCCGTCAAGGATACCGGCAAATTCATCCGGGGACCTTACCTTCAGACAGGATAGTATTACCGGAATGCGTTTAGAATCGCTGTTTTTTTCCTTTTGTTCTATTGCCCTTAGGAACTCTGCGAAAATCAAACCGTTGGCCCTGCCGTGATCGATATTGCGATGATAGGTAAGGCTATAGCCCATGGAGTGAACCACATTGGTTCCCGTGTTGGCGATAACCATCCCCGCCAGCATCGCTGCGTAGAGCAGCTTTTGCCGTATGCCCATATCCAGTTCCCGGTCGCCGCTCAGAGCGCCGAAACACCCGGCGACCACCGCAACGCTTTCTTTTGCCAGGGTGTCGGTAAGGGCCCCCGCCGTCCGGGAAAGCATACCCTCCACCGCGTGGGTCAGGGCGTCAACGGCGGTATTAATCGTGGTGGCCCGGCTGAGACCGAGGGTATATTTGGCGTCCAGGAATGCAAAGCGGGGAAATAGTGCGGGAAACTTGAGGGAGGTTTTGGTTTTGGCCGCATGGTTTGTGAGGACAGCGGTGGGGGTAACTTCGGACCCGGTACCGGCGGTGGTGGGAACCGCCACAATAGGCAGGGCCCTGGTAAAGGCGGCGCTGAACAGACCGGATTTTTCAACCGGATTCAGCGCCAGCACCGCTGCCCCCTTGGCGGCATCCAGGGGAGAACCGCCCCCCAGTCCCACCACAAAATCGCAGCCCTCCCGCTTTACCGCCTCCGCCGCTTCATAGATACAGTCCACCGTGGGATTGCTCATCACCGAATCGTACAAAAAGGAGGATTGCCCGTTCGCTTCCAGGGCGCGCGCCATATCCGCCAGGGAACCGTTGGCCTTGGCCGAACTTTTTCCGCTTACAATCAGCGCCTTTTCCCCCAGGTCTTTGAGGAGGGCCCGGTTACTGAAAATACAGTCATCACCAATGATAACCCTGGTGGGCATAAAATAACTGCTATCCATTTCGGTATACTACCCCTAACATCGGTTTGTACGCAATACTATTCCGCCCCAATAGACGCCTCATCCTTGATGCTGGTCAGAATGGTTATGGTGCTGGTGTTGATCACCCGTTTTTCAAGGCGCATCACCTCAATAAGCTGCTCCATATCCTTTACGGAGCGGGTGACTATCTTCAGCATATATTCATACGTACCCGTAATGCGGTGGCACTCAAGAATTTCCGGGCAGTGCATGACAAAATCCACAAAATCCCGGTCATAGTCGATGTCGTGGCGGCTGAATTCCACCATGCAGAAGCAGGTGAACTCCTTATTGAACTTTTTGGGGTCCAAAATGGCCGCGTATTCCTTTATATAGCCCGCGTGTTCCAGTTTATGCAGCCGCTCACTGGTACTCGGCAGGGAACGGTCTACTTCATGACTGAGCTCTTTCAGGGGTATACGGGCCTTTTTCCGCAGAATATCCAGGATCTTCCGGTCAATGGCGTCCATGGGTTCAGAATAGCATATAATGAAAACCGATATAATAGGGGCTTGACGCAAAGATTATTAAGGTGATATACTCGTATAGCCTTAATTATTTAGGCAATACGCGAATATCGCGTTAATGTTTACATAATTGGTGAAATATGCGCTCAAAGAGCGAAAAATGTATCATAATTGGACCAGCCGTGGTTTCCCGGATTATCCTGGGAGCGGCGTTTCAACTATTTTACGGAGGTTCTGCATGAAAGTCGGGACAGTTACTGAGATCAAAAAGCATGAGTACCGGGTTGGCTTGACTCCCAAAGGGGTCGAGGCATTTGTGAAGCACGGCCACGAGGTGTTGGTTCAGAAGGGCGCAGGGGAAGGGTCGGCCTTCCCGGACGATCTGTACAAAAAGGCGGGCGCCAAGATCGTGGATAAGGCCGAGGATATCTTTGCCCAGGCCGATATGATTTACAAGGTCAAGGAGCCCCTGGAAGCGGAATATAAGCTCATCCGGGAAGGCCAGATTCTGTATACCTACCTCCACCTTGCGCCGGATAGACCCTTAACCGATGCGCTGATCAAGAGCAAATGTATCGGTATTGCCTTTGAAACCATTAAGGACAGCCGGGGCCAGCTCCCCTGCCTGATCCCCATGAGCCAGATTGCAGGCCGCCTTGCCATCCAGGAAGGGGCCAAGTACCTGGAAAAGCCCTTCGGCGGGCGCGGCGTGCTGCTCTCCGGTGTTCCCGGTGTTCCCAAGGCGGAAGTGGTGGTCCTCGGGGCCGGCACGGTGGGCGCCAATGCGGTGAAAATTGCGGTGGGCTTCGGCGCACGGGTTACGGTGCTGGACGTCAACCTTCAAAAGCTTGAGTATCTGGAGGATATCTACGGCGCGGCCCTCAATACCCAGTATTCCACCCCTCAAAACATCGACGCCATCCTGCCCACGGCGGACCTGGTTATCGGCGCGGTGCTCATCCCCGGTTCCGCCACCCCCCAAGTTATCAGGAAGGCCCACCTCAAGACCATGAAGCCGGGGTCGGTAATCGTGGACGTGGCCATTGACCAGGGCGGGAGCAGTGAAGCCAGCCATGTCACCTACCATGACAACCCGGTGTATACCGTGGACGGCGTGGTGAACTATTGCGTGGGCAATATGCCCGGCGCAGTGGCGAACACCTCCACCCTCGCCCTGGAGAACGCCACCCTGAACTACGGCCTTGCCATTGCGGACAAGGGCGTAGCTGCGGCATTGAAGGCTGACAAGGGCCTCCTCGAAGGGCTCAACACCTTCAAGGGCAAAGTCACCTATAAGGGCGTGTCCGACGCCCACGGACTGCCCTACGTTCCTGCCACCGAAGTTCTGTCCTAAGTCCATCAAGGCTTTCCCGGCAGTACCCTGTTGGGAAAGCCTTAACTTATAAGGAGAGTATATGGAAGCATTTGCAAATGTCGTAAACACCATTAACGGGTGGGTCTGGGGTCCTTGGCTCCTGGTTCTCCTGTTCGGAACCCACCTGTACCTTACGGTCAGGACCGGGTTTATCCAGAAGAAGCTTGGTCTCGGTATCAAGTTATCGGTGACCAAGGACGCCAACGGTGAAGGGGACGTATCCCAGTTCGCCGCGCTGACCACGGCCCTGGCCTCCACCATCGGAACCGGGAATATCATCGGCGTCGGAACGGCGGTTGCCCTGGGCGGCCCCGGAGCGGTGCTCTGGATGTGGCTCACCGGTGTATTCGGGATCGCCACCAAGTATGCAGAGTCCCTGATTGCGGTCAAGTACCGGGTGAAGAACGAGAAAGGGGCCATGTTAGGGGGCGCCATGTTCGCCCTGGAACGGGGCCTTAAAAACAAGAAGGCCGGGCGGGTTCTGGGTATCCTGTTTGCGCTCTTTGCGGCCCTGGCAGCTTTTGGGATTGGGGACATGACCCAGTCCAACGCGGTTTCGGGCCTTTGGGAGACCACCTTTTCCATTCCAACCTGGGTTACCGGTTTGGTATTGATGATTTTTGTGGGGGCGGTGATTATTGGCGGCTTAAAGTGGATTTCCAAGGTCTGTGAAGTCATGATACCGTTTATGTCTGTTATCTATGTCCTGGGCTGTATTACTATCCTTGTTATAAATGCTCGATACATAGGCCCGGCGATTTCTGTCATATTAGCAGCCGCCTTTAATACAAGGGCTGTTGGGGGCGGATTAGCCGGCTTCGGAATTATGGCGGCGGCCCGTTTTGGTATTGCCCGGGGCTTGTTCTCCAACGAATCCGGTATGGGTTCCGCGCCTATCGTTGCCTCTGCGGCCAAAACCGCGAACCCCGTCCGGCAGGCCCTGGTCTCCATGACCGGTACCTTCTGGGACACCGTGATTATCTGCCTTATGACCGGCCTGGTCATTGTTACTTTTGAAGTCGCTCCCAACGGCAGTTCAAACTTTTCAAACGGCGGGACCCTCGTACATGAAGCATTCGGATCAATACCCTATATCGGCACCATTATCCTCACCTTCGGCCTGTTCTTCTTTGCCTTTTCCACTATCCTCGGCTGGTCCTACTACGGCGAGCGGGGCGCGGAGTATCTGGTAGGCACCAAGATAATTGTTCCCTACCGTGTGCTGTATACCGTTGTTGTATTTGTCGGGGCCACCATTCCCCTGAACCTGGTGTGGAATATTGCGGACACCCTAAACGGCCTGATGATCCTACCGAACATTGTCGCGGTACTGCTCCTTAGCGGGGTAATCGCCGCAGAAACGAAGAAGTACGGGAACCTCGAACACATTGATGATGTTGATACGGACCCGGTTCCCCTCCTGGAGGAAGTCCGGAAGTCTCGGGGGTAACACCTCCTCAGTCTGCTTGTAATGGGGGATGATCGGGCTACGGTCATCCCCTTTTTTTACCTCGCTTTCATGCCGGTTTACAAATCTATAAAATGTACTATATTAGACTATGGGTAGAACAATCATCAGCGAAGATGGCAAGTTTGAATGGGACGAAGACAAGGACAAGAAAAACAGGCGGTTGCATAAAATCGCTCTGGAACAGGCAAAGCCGGTCTTTGACGATGCAGATAGGCTTGAAGTGCGGGACGAGATCCATAGTACTATTGAGGAAACCCGCTATCAGGTTTTGGGACTGTCCGGGACGGATGTTTTATTTGTGGTTGATACCGAACGGGCATTCGGGGAAAGAATACGAATCATTTCCGTCCGATATGCGACGAAGTATGAAAAGGAGCAATACGATGACAGCAAATACGCGAAATACCGCTGATGTTTTAGACCGGGGCATTACGGAGGATTTCGAGGACATTCCCGAAGTAACTGATTTTACCGCATGGCGGCCGGTTAGTGAGCGGAAGTTCCAGGGTGTCA
>BNUX01000011.1 GCA_025997675.1 Spirochaetia bacterium
AATTCCTTCTTCTGTACATTTTCATTCGGTTTAACCGTTTCTAGCATTTGATCAGTTAGTATATCAATATTCTTTTTTGTTTCTTCTTTTGTATCACCTATGCGATCTATAAAACCACGATCTAACTGTTCAGTAAATGTCAATTCCACCTCAAAGAAGGAGTCAAATCGGCCCGGCATTTTAATAATATCATCATGAAGATTTTTATACAAAATATTCATGCGTTCTGTTAATAAGGTTAAAATGTCATTTTGGTTTCGTTTAATACCAGTAAAGAGAATTATTTCATCATAAAATGACAAATAATTTTCTTCCATAAGGATATAATCAAGGAACTGCTTGTCATCCATATTTTTCATCAAGAAATATTGAAAAAAGCAATTAAATCTAAAACGCATACAAGGCACTGATTCTTCTACAAATTTTACCAACAATCCAACATCGACAAATTGAGATATGATTTCTTCCGGATTATAACTAAATCTTCTCTTGTTTAAATGGTCAGAACAAATTGTTAATATTTCTGCTATGCTTAAAGAATAATTTTCTCTTTCTGATTCAAGCATCTTTCTCGCTATTACTGCCAATAAGCTCTCTTTGTTTTTGTAATCAAATTCCTTAAACAATGCCTCGTTTTTTGAATGTTTCTTAAATAATTTTTCAATGAAATTCTCTAACATGATTGACTGATTAACAGGCTGATATTCTTCTTGTTTTTCAAGTATCCATAGGAACATTGATATCGCCAAAGGCGTTCTGGGTAGTTTTAAATTAGTAAGCAAATTGATAATTTTATTCTGTTTTTCTTTTTTATCTGGTTCAAGGTTGCTGATAAACCATTTTTCAGTTAATGCTGCAATTTGCTTAGTTCTGAAATATTTTAAATACAACACTTTACATAAACCATATAATGAACTATTTACAAAATCCAGAGGAATATTTTCATTAATATTTGTGTTTATTGTAACAACTATGCTAATATTTACATATTTCGTGCATAAATCAAATAATTCTTTAATTTTATATTTGTCTTTTTCAGTGAATTTTAAATTGTCTATTAACAATACAATCTTTTCATTGATTAATAAATCCTCTATATCTCTGATTTGAATTCCAGTAAATCTACTTATTGCGGTTTCAAATCTAGAATGGGTGTAATCCTCATACTTAATACAAACGGGAATTGTCCGCAATTCATTTATGTTTTCTATGTAGTATGAAACTAGTTTGTCCAATAAAATCGTTTTACCTACTTCTTTGACACCTAATATGGCATAATTCTTTTTTTGATCGCTAATTTCTTTTATTGTAACAATCTCTTCGTCCTCTACAGTATCACCATTTCGATGAATAAGATTCGGATCAACAAAGATTTGGTTTAAAACACATGGAGCCTTGGTATCTGTTCCGTATGTTATTAAATCCTGATTGGCATCTTCTAGGAATGTTTCTTGTATATGAGTTGCTATCTGGTGCAACCGTATTGTATTAGAACAATTTTTTGTAATATCGTAAATTACAGTTCCCGAATCACCTGCAATAGTTGTATCGGAAACATATTCGTTTCTTCTTAAAGAATATATTTTTGGCGAAAAACATATCTTGCCAAGAGAAGTATTATAATCAATTATAGAAAATCCATTAATATATTCAATATCATGTGATTCAACATTTTGCATCCAGTTACCTTTACCAATTGTAGTAAACAAGGATGTATTATTATACGATTTTGTAAAGGATTCAAGACGATGATCATGCCCAAAAAAGGCCATGTCATAATTTTCTGTCACGACATTATCTATTAGATGTTTCTCAAAACCACACAATGCGTCCTTATAATAGTGAGACAAAAAGATCTTTAAATCACAATCCTTTATTTTTGAAAGAGACTCTACTAATTGATTCTTGCCAATAATTAGATTTTCATCTTCATCATAATAGCGCCACACGGAATTAACGCATGAGATTCCAATCCTAATACCATTAATACTTAGTTCATAAGTTGAACAAAAAAGTGAGGTTTTGTTCTCATGGACAGAGTTGAGATAAAAATGTTTCTCGAATTCATAAAAAGGCAATATCCGGCCTATGCCATCAGTTTTACCAGAAAGGCATGTTTCTACAAAAACATCCACCTCTTTTTCATTTGAAAGAGAGGTTTTTAAACCCATATCCATATATTTATTATCTAAAGATTTATTAACATCATGATTTCCCGGCACAAAAAATACAGATGTTTTATCTATTCCTATTTCTTTTATTATTGGCTCAATGAAATCAACATTGAAATTATCAAATGCTATCTCAGTGGAATCAAAACCTGCATTTCCTTTATTTATCAAATCACCGGTAATAAAGAGTAAATTTATTTTCTTCTCAGAATCTATTTTACCTAATTCTTTTATTAGTGGATCAACA
This sequence comes from Spirochaetia bacterium, assembly GCA_025997675.1. GTDB lineage: Bacteria > Spirochaetota > Spirochaetia > Treponematales > Breznakiellaceae > Termitinema. Next base: position 2,419 of record BNUX01000011.1, read on the forward strand.
ATTTTGTCTTTGAATCTGTTTTTTGCATCTTTTTCATAGTGTATATCCGATAAATGTAAGATCCTAACAGATGATTCCATCTTACTATCCTTCTTTATTGTTTTACGCTATATATAGCGTATATTTAGCATATACTACACTAAATAACGATTTTGATCAAGTATTAATCTACTCCAAATGAGGACCTACAGCCCACCCGTTTCCTCTCTCTCCGTAATCGTCCCATCCTTTATATGATAGTCTATCCCCCGATTCTCACAAAAGTCAAGTGTGCATGTGTACCCCCTCCAACTCCGCCTCAATCTCCTCAATACTCGGCAGCGATGACTTATACTCATCCGGCAAAACGCTGCTTATCTCATATTCACTAACGCCTATCGGTTTATGAATATCCTTTAAGGCATATTCCACAATCGTTTTGTTCTTCGACTTGCAGATCAACATGCCGATAGTCGGGTTATCCCCCTCTGTCCGTAATATCCCATCAACCGCAGAGATATAAAAATTAAGCTTCCCCGCATATTCCGGCTTAAATTTAACCGCTTTTAATTCCACCACCACATAACAATGAAGCCGGGTGTGGTAAAAAAGCATGTCGGGATAAAAATCTTCACCCCCAACGGTTATTTTATACTGATGCCCCAAAAATGAAAAACCGGCGCCCAGTTCCAGGAGAAAACGGGTAACCTGATCCACCAGGGCAGTTTCAAGTTCCCGCTCGTCGTGCTTTTCCCGGAGCATAAGAAAATCAAACTTATACGGGTCTTTAAGGGTTTCTCTGGCAAGGTCTGATTGCGGTTTGGGGAGCATTACTTCAAAATTGTTTATAGCCTTCCCGGTACGCTGGAATAGTTTTCCCTCAATCTGATGGGTCAAGACCGCCCTGGACCAGTTATTTTCGATGGTTTTTTGGACATAAAACAGGGCTTCCTGCTGGTTCTTGATTTTCGATATAATCACCAGATTATGGCCCCAGGGGATTTTTCCCAATTGGTCAACAGCTTGTTGACCAATTGTTTCTGTATACCAGAACAAAAACCATAGCCGCATGTATTTTAAGTTAGTAACGGAAAAACCTTGTATATCCGGAAAATCATGTTGTAAATCTATGCTCATCTGCTGTAAAAAGCCATCGCCCCAGGCGGTTTGTTTCTGCTTCTCAACAATACCCGCGCCTATATCCCAATAAAGCTCCATCAGTCCGTGATTTACCGCTACCGATGCTTTTATTTGAGCGGCTTGTATACGTTGTTTTACATTGAGGATAAATTCAATATATGCTTTATCGGCCTTTATTAACATATCCATACTCCTACACCCATAGCGTTATACATTAGTTTTCAATGATTGACAATGACAGGCCGCACCATAAAAAAAGCCACCCGGTTCCCCGGACAGCCTCCGCCTTACGGAATAATAAACGATACCACTGCGGATTTGGTTCAACGCAAAGCGCGTTTACATAAACGCAAAGCATATCGGTACAAACGGAACGCCGGTTCGATTAGAATGAGTTGGGTACCCTCATCCATCCCTGGGAAAAGCGCTGGGTTTCCCTGAAGGGGGACCCGTTCCCTTCCCCGGAAGGGACGGCATCGGTCAAGGGCAGGCCGTAGCGGGCAAGTCCCCGAAGGACCGCTTCGTGAAACGGCGCGTCCTCCGGCCGTAATCCGGGAACGCCGGGTTGGGGGATGAACAAGGGGGGAGCGTCCGCTCCGGGCAGGGGATGGTCCCGGCCCGAAAGGAAAGCATCCAGAAACGGCCCGGCGATGATGCGGGTGTGGAAATCCGGGACTTGCGCCAGCAGGAACAGGACGCTGCCCCGGTTGAAGCTCTGGTAATAGAGCGCCCTAATGGGGATTGTCCCCGCCGCTGCGGTGTCCACCGGAATTTCCCAGGGGGTTCCCGTAAAGTCCAGCCTCAATGCCGGGCCATCCGCATTGAGGGGCGGCAGGCCCGAATTTCTGCCCCGCTTCCAGGCTTCCCGGAAATCTGCCTCCGTGGAGGTCCCCCCCAGGGTTTCCGGGAGGGCTTCCAACGCGGCGGGGGCGGCACCGGGGATAAAGCCCCCCTTCCCGTCAGGGCCAACGTAAATCAGGCCGTATTCAAAGCGCTGGGCGATACCGCCTTTGTAGCGGAACTCATCGCCCTCCGGCGCTCCGTACCCGGCGATGCCGTTAGCCCCGCTGCGGCCGGCGCTTTTCCCGTAGATGTTGAGGATAGCCCCCCGGACGGTAAACACCCGGTTCCCCTCCATACTCCGGATAGCCAAAATCAGGGACGGTATACCCCAGGTATTTGGAGTTTCCGCAAGGGACGGGTCCCTATCTCGCCAGTTCTGTACCCGGCCCAGGGGCGCCGTGGTGGGCCAACTGTGGATAAAATCACCCCCCAACACCCCATCCAGGGAGGGGTTCCGGAAGCGTTCTTCAATGTACGCGGTACGAAAGGATTCGGTAAGCGCGTTTATTTCGGCTTCCCCCAATTTTGTCAGGGGATCGGCGCGTTCCCGGGTAACCATACCCACCCCCGGCGCAATGGCGGGCCAGGAAAGGGGGGTGGGAATAAACTCCATCCCCGCAGGAAGGGGGCGCTCCGGCAAAGCGGGTATCGTCTCTAAGGGGGGAACGGCTAGTTTTTCATTCCCCGGGGAAGCTCCCTTGGAAGCGTTCACCCCGGCGCATCCGGCCGACAGTAAAAGCGGCAATAGTGCCGTGAGCAATACCGGGCCGAAACGGTTGGGAAGGCTTTTAATTATCATAAGGATAGTGTATCATAACAGGGATTTTCTATATAATAGTTTGTGGAGATAAAGCCTATGAATGCCCAGGAATTGCGGTCCATGTATGTCGAGTTTTTTAAGTCTCATGATCACGCCCAGATACAGGGTAAGTCCCTGATTCCGGAAAACGACCCCACGGTGCTCTTTACCACCGCCGGTATGCACCCCCTGGTGCCCTACCTTTTGGGGGAGCCCCACCCGGCGGGGGAGCGGCTGGTGAATTACCAGAAGTGTATCCGCACCGGGGATATTGAATCCGTGGGAGACCCTAGTCACCTTACCTTCTTTGAAATGCTGGGGAACTGGTCCCTGGGGGATTACTTTAAGGAAGGGGCTATCAGGATGAGTTTTGAGTTCCTCACCTCTCCCAAATGGCTGGGCATCCCCCCGGAAAAGCTGGGGGTTACGGTTTTTGAAGGGGATGAGACGGTCCCCCGGGACGATGAATCCGCCCGGGTCTGGAAACTACTGGGTATCCCGGAAAGCCGTATCAAGTACCTGGGGCGGGAGGACAACTGGTGGGGTCCTGCGGGAACCACCGGCCCCTGCGGCCCGGATTCGGAGATGTTCTACGATTTTGGCAAAGAGCCCTGCGGCCCGGATTGCGGCCCCGGCTGCAGCTGCGGGAAGTGGCTTGAAATCTGGAACGACGTGTTCATGCAGTACAACAAGAAAGCCGACGGAACCTACGAACCCCTGGCCCGTACCTGCGTAGATACCGGCATGGGTATAGAGCGGACCGTGACCATCCTTAATGGAAAGAAATCGGTGTACGATACGGAGATCTTTGCCCCCATCATTGCGGCGGTGGAAGCAGCTACCAAAGGGAGCTCAGTATCGGGGTATACCTACGGATCGGACGCTGAAAAGGACAAGTCGGTGCGGATCATCTGCGACCATGTCCGGTCCTCCACCTTCGTGCTGGGTGATCCCCGGGCGGTGAGTCCCTCCAATGTGGGCGCAGGGTATGTGCTGCGGCGGCTCATACGCCGGGCGGTGCGGCACGGGCGGAAGCTCGGCATTGAGGACCGGCTGGTACTATCCTCCATTGCGGAAGTGGTGGTGGATATATTCAAGGGGCCCTACCCGGAACTGTCGGAAAACCGCGCCAAGATCATCGCGGAGCTTGATACCGAGGAACAGAAGTTCCTGGAAACCCTCAAGCACGGGGAGCGTGAGTTTGAAAAACTCCTCCCCAATCTATTGAAGGATCCCAAGAAAATCATGTCCGGGCGGCTTGCCTTTAAGCTTTACGACACCTATGGGTTCCCCATTGAGCTTACGGAGGAGCTGGCGTCGGAACAGGGCCTCACGGTGAACCGGGCGGAATTTGACGAGGCGTTTAAGAAGCACCAGGAGCTTTCCCGTGCGGGGGGGGATCAGGTTTTTAAGGGCGGCCTTGCGGATCATTCCGAGGCAACCACCAAATATCATACCGCAACCCATTTGCTGCAACAGGCATTACGGACGGTGCTGGGGGATCATGCGGCGCAGAAGGGCTCCAACATTACCGCCGAACGGATGCGGTTTGACTTTTCCCACGGCGCCCCCATGACCGCCGAAGAGCTGCGCAAGGTCGAGGCCATGGTGAACGAGCAGATCAAACGGGACCTGCCGGTGACCGTGAGGGTGATGAGCCTGGAGGAGGCTAAGGCTTCCGGGGCTATGGCGCTTTTCGGGGAAAAGTACGAATCCCAGGTGAAGGTCTACGCCATCGGGGATTTCTCAATGGAGGTGTGCGGCGGCCCCCATGTGGAACATACCGGGACCATGGGAACCTTCAAGATTCAGAAGGAGCAGTCTTCTTCCTCCGGGGTGCGAAGAATCCGGGCGGTCCTGGAATAGCCGGGGAGGGATATGGATATGAAAACGCTTACAAAAAGGTTCCTTTTCTTTGTACTGTGTACCGGCTTGGGAACCGGCTTATTATTCGGCAAGGGCAAGGCGGAGCCGGCTTCCCTTCCCGAGGGAACCTCCATCGACGGTGTATCGGTGACGGGGCTGTCTGCGGATATCGTGGCCAAGCTGACCCTGACCAAGGGCGAAGTAGTATATGTTAAGCAGCTTCAGCTTGAGGTAGAGCGGCGGTCAAAGATGCAGGAGATTCCCCCGGAAATATCGCCCCTGGATCTCAGGCGTATGGTCCTGGACGCCGTGATCAGCGAACGGCTTGTACTCCAGGCGGCGGAACGGGCGGGTACCACTTCGTCGAATGCCGAACTGGAACAGCGGATTCAGATGGTACGGGCCAGCGCCGGGCGGCAGGTTACGGACCAGGAGTTTGCCGAGGGCATTGAAAAGCAGTACGGCATGAGTTATTCCGCCTTTCAGACCTACCTGCATGAGGACATTGTCCGGCAGAAATACATAGAACAATACATTGTACAGCAGGCGGAGAAAGCCAAGGCCGGGGATTCCATTTCCGAGAAGGATATCGATACCGAGATTCAGAATGTGAAGAATGAATTGGCCGCCCAGGCAGGCCGGGTTCCGACGGACGCGGAGTTTAACGATTTTATCAAGCGGCAGGGTATGGATTTAGTCTCCCTCCGGGGACAGGTTCGACGGCAATTGATGGTACAGAAATACCTGATCTCCCTGGCAGGGGGAGAGCCCTCGGAAGAGGAGATACAGACCGTTTATAACCGGTACAAGGCCCAGTTTATCCGGCCCGATACAATTTCCTTTAACTGGATACAAGTTCCCCTCGGCGCACGGCAACTGGCGGATAGTTTAGCGAAGGAAATCGGTTCCAGCACATCCAAATTTAATGAAAAGTATCCCCTGGGGCAGCTCCCCTCAAGCGGGTACAAGTCCGGGGTTAGTCCCTACGTTCCGCTGTCATCCCCGGTTCAGCAGGTTGCCCGCCAGATTCAGCAAGCTTATGGTACGGAATTTATAAATACCGCTTTAAAACTAAATGAAAATGCGGTGTCCGGTGTTATTGAAACGCCCCAGGGATTTGTCATTATCAAGATAACCGAAAAATACGGAATGAAAAATCTTACCCTGGACGATATAGCCCAGCTGGGGGCTCCCACCACGGTCCGGGATATGATCATCTCCCAGTTGATGCAGCGGGCTCTATCCGAGGGCGCTGCGATGATGACCAACACCTTAGCCGAGGATCTCCGGAAAGAAGGTTCCGTGGAGATACACGAAAACCTGCTCTTCTGGTAGCGGACGCGGCAGCAAATGGCGTCACGCAGAAAAGGGCGTATCCTGGCTTTTCAGGCCCTCTATTCCTGGGAAGCGGCAGGCCCCGTCCTCGAAGATTTGTTGAGTTTTTCCTGGTTGGAAGCGGAGAAGCAGACCGCTTTGGACGAGGGTACCGCCGGTTTTGCCCGGCTTTTAATCCGGGGCACCATAGAAAACATTGAGGGCGTGGATGCCATGATCCGCGCCCACCTGAAAAACTGGGTTTTTTCCCGGGTAAGCCGGGTCGATCTTGCCCTGCTCAGGATAAGCGTCTATACCCTCATGTACCAGGAAGAGATGGCCCCCTCAATTGTTATTGACGAAGCCATCGGCATATCCCGGGAATACGGCGCCGATGATTCCTACCGGTTCATTAACGGCGTCCTGGACAGTATCCGCAAGACTATCCAAGCGGGCACAATTCCCGCAGAACTCCCAAAATGAAAGCGGTATGTATCCTGGGGCTGGCAATTTCCCTGGCCCTTTTGGGGGGTCTCGCCTACCTTACCTATTATGCCGGTTGGAAGGATCCTGCGGAGCAGGGGAATTTTTTCCGGGAACTGCGGAGTTTCGACGCCCTCCTTTTGGAAAGGCCGGAAACTGCGCCCCGGCGGCTCAATGTTCTGCTGGACCGGCTGGAAAAAAAGGCCATCGGGGCGGAAAGCCGTCTTTCGCTGTTGAAACGCCGCCGAAACCTGGTCCGCCAAGGGAACTACGGTTCCCAGGCCGAATTCAAAAAAGCCTACCGGGAAGCGGCGGAACGGGCCGCCGCCGCCTTTCCCTTCTCGGAACCCTTAGCCGCCGCCGCCGCCGATGCCCTGCTGCAGGAATATCCCGGCCAATTTCCCGATGAGGTACAAACTAAGCTGCGGCAGTATGCCGGCCTTTTTTCGGAAAAACGCCTGCTGCCCCTGGCTCTGGATATCCGGGTACTCCTGGGGGATTTGTCGGACCCGGCTCCTCCCGCCGGTATGCCCCTGAGCGGGAACCTCCTGGCCGGCGGTGTTTCCGGCCTCAGCGAGGCTGAGCGGGAGGGCTTCCTCATCAATGCGGTCCTCCAAAGCCTTCTGGCGGGGGATGCGGCAGCCGCCAATTCCCAGGTCGTGTCCCTGCTTGATTCTCAGGGTATTACGGAACGGGTTCTGCGTTTTGCGGCAGAGTATTTTTATGATACCAATCCTCTGCGTGCGGCGGGACTTTTTTCCCGGTTTTCCGATCCCCCTTCCCTGGGCCGTCTGGCGGATTCCCTCCGGCTGGCGGGTTTCCGGGAGGGGGCCGCCGAAATCTGGACCGTCCTGGTTTCCCCGGGAGACACCCCCCAGGACCTGCTGGTTCGCAGCCTCTATAACCTGGCATCCGTAAGCACCGACGAACAGAAGAGGATCGCCTATTATGAGAGGCTGCTTTCCCAGGCTCCGGGGCATGTTTACGGGATTATCGGGTACAGCCGCCTGCTTGATACGGGACGGGCGGAGGGTATCCTCGCCGAAGCAGGGACTCTGCCGGAGCTGGAATTGCTGCGCCGCCGACTGGAGGGCGCGGACATAGGTCCGAGGGAACTCAGGCGGGGGGTGGCGGAAACATGGCTGCTCCTGGGCCGTCACCCCCGGGAAGAGGGGCTCTACCGGTGGGGGGCATGGTACTTTGACCGGCAGCGGCAGTTCCCGGAAACCGCCCTGCTCCTCCGGCAGGCCCGGATAAACGGCATAGACAGCCCCGCACTGGTTTTCCACGAGGCGTTCCGGCTTATCCGGGAGACAAAGCTTGGGGAAGCGGAAGCGCTGCTACGAGAAGCAGACCCGGGGGTATGGCAGGTCCCGGCAAACCTGGGCCTGATTGCGGAAAGCCGCCGGGCGCTTTCCCCGGCGCTGGAGTACTATGAAAGCGCTTACGTGCTGATAAAAGACCGGCACGATGCAGCAAAGGTTCAATTGAAGATAGCCCGCTGCCTCCACATGCTTGGCCGGGACGAAGAAAGCCGGCGGGCTCTGGAAACGGTCCTGGAACTGGAACCGGAGAACCTTAACGCCAGAATGGAGCTTCGGCGCAGGGCTCCTGCATTATAGGATTCACCGCGCCCCGCCCGCCATTGGCAGATCTATTTCCTCATCCCGCACAATCTTCAACTCCGCCGTATTCTTCACCTGCTTCGGCGCCCGTTTCTTATCGTGACGGCTGTTCAGGAGGGAGTACATCACCGGGGTTACGAACAGGGTCATGACGGAACTTACCGTGAGGCCCCCCACGAAGGTTTTGCCGATGGGCTGGATGGTGTCGGCCCCTGCACCGGGAAAGAAGGCGATGGGGATCATCCCCAGGATGGTGGTGAGGCAGGTCATGAGGATGGGGCGCAGGCGGGTGCGGCCCGCCTCAAGGCATGCTTCCCGGACCTTCATTCCCCGGGCGCGGAGGGTGTTGGTGTAGTCCACCAGGACGATGCCGTTGTTGACCACCACCCCCACCAGGGCGACGATACCTATGGCGGCGAACATGGACATAGCTTCCCCGGAGAGCTTGAATATCCAGACTACCCCGATGAACAGTAATGGTATTGAAAAGAAAATGATGAGGGGGTCTACGAAGGATTCAAACTGGCTGGCCATGACCCCAAAGACGAGAAATACGGCGACCGCAATGATAAAGATGAACCGGCTGTTGTAACCGGCGATTTCCGTGGCTTCACCCAGGTAGTGTACCGTTACTTCGTCTCTGGGTACCAGGTACTGTTTTACGGTGCCTTCCAGGCGGCGCTGCATATCCGTGGCGGCAATTCCCGGGGGCAAATCCCCGGTGACCCGGATCACCCGCTCCTGTTTTTCACGGCGTATGGAGGAGGGAGCCCGGCCTTCCACGATGGATGCAACGTTGGAGAGGGGGATACGGTAGCCGCTCCGGCTCATCACAAATACGGCGTCCAGGTTGGGCATACCGATGCGGTCTTCGTTGCGGAGCATCACCTGGATGTTGATGAGCCTGTCCCCCCGGCTGAAGGTGGTAACCGTGCTGCCGTCCATGGCGGTACGTATCTCCGAGGCGATGGACGCAAGGGACAGGCCGAAGCTTGCGGCCCGGTCCCGGTCAATTTCGACCCGCAGTTGGGGCGCCCCCTCATCAATATTAACGGTAGGGTTTTCTATTTCCGGCAGATACCGGGTGATGATCCCCTGAATAACACCTGCGGTCTCCATGATGGCGTTGTAGTCCCGTGAGCTCACCGTTATTTCCACCGCCTGGGTGTTCCCCATGGTACGCCCCGCACGAAAACTAATCCGTGCGCCGGGAATAGTGGTGGTGTAGGGGGTAAGTTTGCGGATAATCGTTGCCGGAGTATCCTGCTGTAGCGCCGGTTCCGGCAGGATGATCTGGATGCTGCCCTGGTTGGTTCCGCTCCGCCGGGCCGTAAGGATGATGTTCCGGTAGCCCTTGACCTGTTCCTTAATCAGTTCCTCCAGGGTGAAGAGGGTTTCCTCGGTAACATCCATGGCGGTACCCAGGGGCATAGCAACGTTGATGTTTACGTTATCGTCGGTCCGGGTGCGCATATACATGTTCATCCCGATGCCGCTAAGCTGCTGGAGGGAGAAGACCAGGATGAGAAGCACCAGGGCCACCACCAGAAGGCGATGGGAAAGGCAGTAGTCCAGGGTGTTCCGGTATTTGTTTTCAAGGCGCTTGAAAAAATTTTCCATACCCTCGTCGATGCGGATGAGCAGGAGGTTTTTCAGGGGCTTTTGTTTGCGGGTATTCAGGGTGAGGACGGAACCACAGAGGCAGGGCACCAGGGTCACCGCCACAACCAGAGAACAGGTTAGGGAAATCACCACCGTAAAAATAAGATCGCTGAAGAGCTGGCCCATTTCTTTGAGGTCGTTCTTGTAAATGAAGAGGGGGATGAACACACAAATGGTGGTAGCGGTGGAGGCCATGATGGCCCGCAGCATTTCCCGGCTCCCCAGGATGGCGGCGATGGTTGCTTTAGCCCCCCGTTCACGGTAGGTGTGGATGTTTTCCAAAATAACGATAGAGGCGTCCACGGTCATGCCCATGCCCATGATGAGGCCGGTCATGGTGAGGAGGTTCAGGGTAAAGCCGAATACCGCCATGAACATGATGGTAAGCAGTATGGAGATGGGGATGGAAAGGCCGATGATGAGGGTCCCCTTGATGTTACGGAGGAACAGAAACAGTAAGGCCATAGATAACAGCGCCCCCTGCAAAGCGTTACGGTACACCTGGTTCATGGTGGCCCGGATCATGGTGGTGTTATCCGAAAGCACGTCCAGGGTGATGCCCCGTGGTAATGACGCATTGATATCCGTCAATGCCCCCCGCACCCGGTCTGCCACCTGCACCTGATTACTGTCACTTTCACTGGTCACCTGGATGTAAACCCCGCTCTGGCCGTTCACGTACACCCGGGCCGCATTATCGTTATACCCCAGGCTTACATCGGCGATGTCCTCCAGGCGCACCACCTGTGACCGGTTAGCAGAAGCTGCCGCTGTCCCGCTTATAGTTACTGTTTTAACCACCAGCCGCCTGATCTGATCCAGGCTGACCAGTTCCTCCTGGGTCATGATCTGGTATTCCCTGGTTCCCCTTCGCAGATTTCCCCCGGAGGAGAGTATGCTCTGCCCCTTAAGAGAGCTTGAAACATCGTTCAGGGTGAGGTTGAAGGCTGCCAGCCGGTTCAGGGATACCGCCACCTTTACTATCTGGGTGGTTCCTCCGGTAACCTCCGCAGCGGCAACCCCGTCGACCCGCTCAATGACGGCCTGGATCTCGTCCTCCGCAAAGATGCGCAGTTGGTCCGGCGGGTAGTTGCCCCGCACCACCAGGCGCATGATGGGCATGGCGCTCATGTCGAAGCGCCGCACCGTGGGTGTTTCCACCCCCTCCGGAAGGGAGTTGACCAGCCGGTTGAGCAGGGTTTGTGCGTCGGTCATGGCCTTGTCCATGTCGGTACCGTAGGCAAACTCCAGGTTGATAAAGCTGGACTCAAACTGGGAGTTGGAGGTGATGTTGGTAAGGCCCCGGGAGGCGGTAAGGGATCGTTCCAGCCGCTCGGTAACGTTACGCTCAACGTCCGTGGGGCCTGCGCCGGGGAAACGGGTAAAGACCGAAAGCACCGGCCTGGCCGTTGATGGGTAGAGGTCAACCGCAAGGTTGGGTATCAGGGTGGCCGCGATGCCCAAGGCCAGGGCATACAGTATTACTATCGTTACCGGCCGTTTGACCGAATATCCCGCTATATTCATCCTTGCCCCCCTAATCTACAACCCGGACCAGGTCGCCGTCGGAGAGAAAGTTCTGCCCCGCACTTACCACCTGTTCACCGGGACTGAGTCCCTCGGTGACTTCCACCAGGTCTTCGTTTTCAAGACCCGGGCTTATGACCCGCCGTTCGGCAATGCTGTTTTGGTTCACCACAAATACTATCCAGGACCCGTAGGTGTTTATTACCGCGCCCCGGGGTATTACCGGAATGTTGGTGTGGGAATTGGTCACGAGGCTCACGGTGGCGAACATACCTGCACGTATCCGGGGGTCCGGCCCTTGAAACCGGAGGCGTATCCGCAGGGTCCGGCTGGCGGGATCCAGTACGGGGCTTATTTCGCTCACCTCCGCGGCAAAGGTTTCCCCGGGCATGGCTTCAAAGCTGACCTGGGCGCTCAGGTTCATCTTTATTGCGGTGGAAAAGCGTTCGGGCACAAAGGTTTCCACAATAAGACTCTCAAGATTCCCCACCACATAGATGGCGGTCCCGGTAGTAACGGTGTCGCCGGGACTTACCGGCGCCTGGAGCACCGTCCCGCCGATGGTGCTGGTAACCGGGCTCCGGGAATACACCTCTCCGGGCCGTGAGGGGTCCACCATTGCCACGGTTTGCCCCGCCGATACCCGGTCTCCCACCGGGAGCCGCATTTCGGTAATCTTTCCCGCCATGGTGGGGTAAATGGAAACCTGGGTCCGGGCGAGGACATCCCCGCTTAACACCACGCTGTTTTCGATAGTCCCCAGGACCACCGGGGTTGCGCGTATTACGGTGGCGTTGCGTCCGTCCCCTGCGGTTCTACCACCCCCGGCCGGAGCGCCGGCGGTTCTGCCACCCGCGAGATAGGACATGACGATAAGCCCCGCGAAAACAAGAATGAGAATACCGATGACAAGGGTTATCTTTTTTGAAGATTTAGTTTTACTATTATTCACGGCGCACTCCTGAGTAAATCCCCCTCATTAATATTGAGGGCGGACGAGAGGTCCAGCATCATTTTTTTATAGGCCAGTTGATCATCCAGAAGCTGCTGCCGGGCTTCGGTCATTTTATTGCGGTTATCCTCGAGAACCAGGGCTTCTATGGCGCCATTTTGAAAACCCTGTTCGGTGAGCTCATAGGTCCGTTCCGCCAAAGCTACCCTGAGCCGGGCAATCTCAATGCTTCCCCAGGAATTCCGGAGGTTCGTGGCAAGGGAGCGTATCGCCGTCATAGCTTCATTTTCGGTATTTTTCAGGTCCAGCCGCGCCTTTTCAATATCCATGTTGGCGGTTCTGACGGTCTGATTAGCCTTTGTCCCGGGGAAAAAGCTTTCCAGGGGGATGCTCAGGGTAAGGCTGCCGCTGAGGGAATCGGAAAACGTTCCGCCTATACCGCCGGGACTTGAGGAGCCGCCCTGCCAATTGGCCCCCAGGGTGAGGGAGGGGACGCGGCCATCCCTGACCTTCTGCTGCCGCGCCAGCTCAAGCCGCTCAATCTCCCGGCGCGCCCTGATAATATCCGGCCGGGAATTAAGATGTTCCCGGATCAGCGCCTCACTTTCCGCCTCAAGCCGGGTGATGGCGATTTCACCCTCCAGAACCACCGGGGTATTCTGCTCCAGCCCCAGGAGAACGAGAAACTTTCCTAAGTTATCCGCATAGCTTGCCTCGGCTCTCCTAAAATCCAGGTGGGTGGTTTCCGCGCTAAGCTGACTTTGCAGGTAGGTTAATTCCCCAACCAGGCCGTTCCGAAAACTGGTGCGGCTTTTTTCCAGCTGCCGTTCCGCCAAAGTCCGGGTTCCCGAAAGGAGGGCAAGCTTTTCCCTTTCGGCAATCAGGGAGAAAAAGGCCATACGTATCTCTTTCCCCAGATCCCGCCGGGCGTTTTCATAGTCCGATAGACCGGTTTGGTACGCCAGTTTAGCAATCCGCATCACCGGGGAGAGGGATGGGTTAAGCTGGAGGGATAGCCCCATGGACGCCGTGTAGTTTAGGTTTTCGATGGAGCCCTGGAAACCGTTACCGGAGGCCAGGGGGGTACCGTAATTCAGCCCCAACCTGGTGGTGATACCGGGGAAAAGCTCCGACCAGAGATGGTTCGCCGCATATTCGGCGTTGCGGAGGTCGATAAACTGCTTTTGCAGATAGATACTGTTTTCCAGGGCCAATTCCACCGCCTTTTCCTGGGTGAGGGTCATCGGGGCGGCTACGGAAACCATAGGGAGAACGAAAAAAACTGCTAAAAATCCGCAAAAGGGGACAGGTCTCACGCACTACTCCGTTACATAGAATACAACAATAGTACCGGAATCGGGGTTACTCCACCAGAAGGATAAACGCATAAGGCACTCTCCCCTCGATTATTGCCGATTCCGCTCCTACGGAACGTCGTCCCTATCATACGGAACGCCGTTCCTATCATACGGAACGCGCTTTCCTATCCTACGGAACGCCATCCCTATCCTACGGAACACCATCCCTTAGGTAAGGAACGTCATCCCTATCCTACGGAACGCCGTCCCTATCCTACGGAACGCCATCCCTTAGGTAAGGAACGAGACTCCCGGACCGGAAAACCAGGGACTTTTTCCTATTGTTTTCATAGGGATATTATGATATAAACAACCCTTCATCAACTCATCCTTTTTTCCTTGACTTTATATAAAACCCATACTACAATGATTTGAATACACTAGCGGGAAGTATTCCGAGCCATATTGTATGGCCTAAATCGAAACCAGGAGGTGCAATTTGAGTATTGCGACATTTGACGCTGCCGTCGTTGACGACGTAATTAAGGTATGGGGGGCCAAACCGGGTTCCATTATTCCTATCTTACAGGGCATACAGGAGAAATATAACTACCTGCCGCCCGAAACCTTCCCCTGCGTGGCCAAGAAGCTGGGGGTCAGCGAGGCCCGGATCTACGGGGTCGCCACGTTCTACGAGAACTTCTCCCTGCAACCTAAGGGTAAGTTCATCATCAAGGTCTGTGACGGGACGGCCTGCCACGTCCGGAAGTCCATCCCCAATCTGGAGAAGTTCCGCTCCATACTGGGGCTGACTGAGAAGAAGGTCACCACCGACGACCTGAGCTTTACGGTTCAGACGGTGGCGTGCCTGGGGGCGTGTTCTTTGGCGCCGGCGTTCATGGTTCAGAGTAAGGGCATTGACGACAAGGTCTATGCCAACGTTACTCCCGACCAGGTTCCGGTTATCCTCGATGAACTCAAGGCAAAACTCTAAAGGGGGTAGGAAATGTCTAAATTAGCAAACAGAGATGCCCTGAAAAAGGCGCGTGAGGCCTACAAAAAGGCCTATGACCACGAGAAGACCAAGATTCTTGTCTGTGCGGGCAATGGATGTATCGCTTCCGGGTCTCTCAAGGTCTATGACAAGATCGTTGAGATCATCCAGGCGAAAAAGGTTGCCTGCAGTGTGGAACTCAAGGAAGAACCTGGGCACCCTGCGGGGGTGAAGAAGGGCGGGTGTCCCGGCTTCTGTAACCAGAGCGTTCTGGTGGTGGTTGAACCCCAGGGTTGGCTCTATACCCATGTGAAGCCCGAGGATGCCGAAGACATCGTTGAACTGACGATCAAGCAGGGCAAGCCCGTGGACCGCCTGGCCTACAAGGGGCCGGACGGCAAGCCGATTATCAAGAAAGATGATATTCCCTTCTATAAAAAGCAGCAGAGAATCGTGCTTGAACAGAGCGGGAAGATCAACGCCGAATCCATCAAGGAATACCTGGCGGTGGGCGGCTACAGCGCCTTCGAGAAGGTGCTCTTTGACATGACCCCCGAAGCGGTCTGTCAGGAAGTTGCCGACTCAAACCTCCGGGGCCGCGGCGGCGCGGGTTTCCCGGCGGGCCAGAAATGGGGGGACACCCTCAAGGCCCAGGGCGCTCCCAAGTATGTCGTGTGTAACGGCGACGAGGGCGACCCCGGCGCGTTCATGGACCAGTCGGTTATGGAAGGTATCCCCCATCAGATGATCGAAGGGATGCTGATTGCGGCTAGGGCCATCGGCGCGGAACAGGGCTACATCTACGTCCGGGCGGAATATCCCAACGCGGTGGCCCGGCTCCGCCTCGCCATTGCCCAGGCCGAAGAGTGCGGGCTGCTCGGCGACAAGATCCTCGGGTCGGACTTTAGCTTCCACCTGACCATCTACCGGGGTGCGGGTGCATTCGTCTGCGGTGAAGGTTCCGCCCTCATGGGCTCCATCGAAGGCCGCCGGGGTATGCCCCGGGTGAAGCGCTACCGCTCCACCGAACGCGGTTTGTATGAAAAACCCACCGTCCTCAACAATGTTGAAACCTTCGCCAATGTGCCCATCATCATCAACAAGGGAGCGAAGTGGTACCGGGGAGTCGGCCCCGACTCTTCGCCGGGAACCAAGACCTTCGCCCTCACCGGGAAGATCGAGAACACCGGCCTTATCGAAGTGCCCATGGGCATGAAGCTCAAGGAAATCATCTACGACATCGGCGGCGGTATCCGCGGCGGTCACAAGTTCAAGGCGGTCCAGATTGGCGGCCCCTCCGGCGGCTGTCTTACCGAGGCGGACCTCGAGCTGCCCCTGGATTTCGACAATGTACCCAAGGCGGGGGCCATCATCGGTTCCGGCGGCTTGGTTGTCATGGACGAAACCAACTGTATGATCGAAATCGCCCGGTTCTTCATGGACTTCACCAAGAAAGAGTCCTGTGGAAAGTGCGTACCTTGCCGGGAAGGGACCCTGCGTATGCTGGAAATCCTGGAACGGATCGTCAATGGCGCGGGTAAGGACGGGGACATTGAAACCCTGGACGAACTGGCCACTACCATTTCCAAGGCGGCCCTCTGCGGCTTGGGAAAGACGGCCCCGAACCCGATCCTCAGTACCATCAAGCGGTTCCGCAATGAGTACGAAGACCACATCTACAAGCACAAATGTACCGCCGGTGAGTGTAAGAAGCTGAAGAAGCTTTACATTGTCCCGGAAAACTGTTCGGGATGCGGTTCCTGTGCCAAGGCTTGTCCCGCGGGCGCTATCACCCAGCAGGATAAGGTTCTTGAAGGCAAAAAGAAGGCTTACTACGTTCTGGACGAGACAAAGTGTATCAAGTGCTTTGCCTGTACAGAGAAATGTAAGTTCGACGCGGTTAAGGAGGAAGCATAAATGGCTGACAAACAATTTATAACTATCGACGGCGTGGCCGTTGAAATGGAGAAGGGGCTGAACGTCCTTGAGCACGCGAAAAAGGTCGGCATCCAGATTCCCGCGTTCTGCTACACTCCGGAACTTTCTATCTACGGCGCTTGCCGTATGTGTCTGGTGGAGATTGTGGACCAAAGAACGGGCCGTACCTCCCTGGACTCCTCCTGTTCCCTGCTCCCCAAGGCGGGTATGCAGATTCTGACCAACACCACAAAACTGCGGAAGTACCGGAAGAACATCCTGGAACTGCTCCTGGCGAACCATTGCCGGGACTGCACCACCTGCGACAACAGCATCGATTGTAAGCTCCAGGCATTTGCCAAACGTTTCGGCATCACCGGGGTACGCTATCCCCAGCACAAGCCCGAACCGACCCTTGACGAATCCAGTTACTGCATCACCAAGGATACCAGCAAATGTATTTCCTGCGGTTGTTGTATCCGTATGTGTAACGAAATCCAACACGTGGGCGCCATCGACTTTGTCCACCGGGGTTCCGAAATGACCGTCGGCTGTGTCGGCGAAAAAGACATCGGCGAATCGGTCTGCGTCGGCTGCGGCCAGTGCGCGGCGGTCTGCCCCACCGGCGCGCTCATGATAAAGAACGAGACCAAGCGGGTCTGGAAGCTTATCGACGATCCCAAAACCAAGGTGAGCGTTCAGATAGCGCCTGCGGTTCGTGTTGCGGTTGGTAATGCCTTCGGGATTCCCCCGGAGGAGAACACCTTTGGACGGCTGGTGGCGGCCCTGCGCCGTATCGGCTTTGACGAAGTGTACGACACCAACGTGGCGGCGGACATGACCATCATCCAGGAAGCGACGGAACTGCTGAAACGGCTTGAAGGGAAGCCGACATGGCCCCTCTTTACCTCCTGCTGCCCCGCGTGGGTTGCCTATGTGGAGAAGCATCGCCCCGAGGTAATGCCCCATGTATCGACCACCCGGTCCCCCATGCAGCTTTTCTCCGGCACCTATACCAAGGAAGGCGATCAGCAGGTAGTCCGCGGGGCCATCATGCCCTGCTCGGCGAAGAAGTGGGAGTCAACCCGGCCTGAGTTCCAGCACAACGGCAAGAAGCTGGTTGAGTTTGTACTGACCTCCCAGGAAATTATCCGCATGATCAAGGAATCCGGTATTGACTATGCCAATATCGAACCCGAGGCGGTGGAAGGCAAGTGGGGTACCACCACCGGCGCGGCGGTTATCTTCGGCGTGTCAGGCGGTGTTATGGAAGCGGCCCTCCGCTACGCCCTGTCTGTGCTGAAGCAGGACACCCCGGCGAACTATGTGGCCTTGGCTGAATCGGGCGTCCGCGGGCTTCCGCGGGTGGACGCAAAGGCCGGATCCCTGGAGGACGGCATCAAGACCACGACCATAAAACTGCCCGGCTTTGAGCTGAAGGTGGCGGTGGTATCCGGTTTGGCGAATGCCGACGCGATCATCGAGCGCGTCAAGGCCGGCGAGCACTTTGACTTTGTCGAAGTGATGGCTTGCCCCGGCGGTTGTATCGGCGGCGGCGGCCAGCCCCCTGCGTCCTGGGATGTCAAGGCGGAACGGGCGCACGGCCTGTACCTGGCGGACAAGGAATACAACTTCAAGAGCGTGGAACAGAACCCGGTGATGAAGGAATGGGAAGCTTTGATGGGCAGCGAACACGCCCAGCACGAGCACTGGCACATTCACTACGCGGGACACGGTAAAGGGCATTAACACCGTATCGAAGTAATTTGGCCCGCAGCGGCTTCTTAGGGGGCTGTTGCGGGTTTTTTTGATTTTATATACGACTACGAATTGAAGTTTACTTCATTTCCGCTTGATAAATACAGCTGCATAGGGTATTATAAATGAAGGGTACTGGAAATGGGTGAAACGGAAATTACCAAACAGCTTATACATCTTAATGAAACTGCGGAAAAAATACTGGCGGCGATACCGGGCAGGGAAAGCCTGCCTAAACGTATCCTCAATACCGCTGCGGCGGCAGCCGGGGCTCTTGGCATTCTTGGCATCATCGATCAGATCATAAAATGGGTAGGAGGGTAATATGACCATACAATTAATTTTAAGTTTAGGTCTTATCGGGGTATCGATAACGCTGTTTTATGTAAGCCATAAGTACGGCAAAAAAAAGGACGCAAAATAGTCAGCCGAAACGGGGAAAGTAGGAGGTAACCCATGACGCTTACCAAAGACAGGCTCAAGAATTTCTCCCTGGTTTGTTTTATTTTCTCTACCGTCGTATTCGCCGCACTCTATTTTCTTAAAGTTGTTGGAGTTTTATAGACTACCCCTGCCTATGCTAACCCCCGGCGTTGATAGGCCGCTTATTGCGAAATCTTGACTTTTCTCAGGTTTCCTTGTACACTTACCTGATGAACGAGACCGTGTTAAATAGAGTAATTGAAAATGATTTGTTGATTGACGCGCTATCATTGCCGAGTGACTGGCGCGGTGCGAAGGTTGAATTGCGGATTATCAAACCGGCTGTTTCCCGGCTTCCCTGGGATGAACTTCCAAGGGTAAAGGCAAAGTCGGGGCGTGATTCTTTGGACATTTTGCAGGAACTTCGTGCAGAGCGGGTTTAGATAAAACGATGTTGTATTATATTGATTCATCTGCATTTTTGAAGGTGTTCCTGGAAGAGGAGTTTTCAGACTTTCTGCGTAATTTCCTTAAGCAATCAAGCGTATCAAATACTATCTGTTCGAGCAATTTACTGGAGACAGAGTGCCGCCGTGCCGCGTATCGCGAAGAAATAGCGCAGTCGTCTATCTCTTCGGGGCTTGAAAATGTTGTGTTGATTTCAGCCTCTGATGAGATTCTTCATAATGCCGGGATTATGCTGCCAAACGGCGATGAGCGTCTGCGTTCTCTTGATGCTATTCATTTGGCCACTGCCCAGTATTGTGCAGTGGATCTATTCCTTACGTATGACAAGCGGCAATTTGAAGCGGCGAAAGCTCTTGGACTGAAAGTCCTCTCGCCGGGCTTATAGCCAAATTTAGTCATTGCGTCAGCCATAGATAACGACACCTGGGCAGGATGACGCTACAATTTTAAGTCCCGCAGCGGCTCTTTAGGGGGGCGGCTGCGGGGTTTTTTGCCGAAAATAAAAGAGTTGCGCTCTATAAAGAAGTGGGGTATGCTGAGTAAACAAGGTGAGGAAATAGCGTGGGTTTAGTGGGTAGGTACGGTTATAGGGGACTATTTCTCATAACGGTTCTCCTTTCCGGCTGCGATGTTTTCAACGCCCCCCTAAAGCCCTTTATCGATAGCCAGTTTAGCGACGCCCAGACCGACGCCATAGCTCCGGCGCCCGAAGTGCCACCGGCGGCGTCCGATGCCAAGGAAATAACGGCCTTCATCGTCACCAGCCCGGTAGTGGCGGTGGGAACCATTACCGGAACAGCCATTGCGGTAACCGTGCCCTATGCAACTGCGGTTACCAATATTGTCCCCATAATTACCCATACCGGGGCGTCAATTAGCCCCGCTTCGGGGGCGGCGCGGGATTTCACCGGCCCGGTTACCTACACGGTCACGGCGGCGGACGGGTCGACTCAGGGCTATACGGTGACGGTAACCGTACAGCAACCGGTGCCGGGGACGGATGTTGTATTCTTACAGTCAACTAAAACGTTCTTCACCACCCTCCAGGGTGCGGTAGCAGCCTCCTCCGGAACAGCGGCGGACCCGGACACCATCATCCTGTGTGCGGATATATCGATGGGGGCGACGGTAACCATCCTCACCGGGCAACATGTCAAACTGATAGCCCGAGATGCGGCACGGGCAATAAACCGGGATGCAAGCTTTGGCAGCCTTATTATCGTGGAGAGCAACGGTTCCCTGGAATTGGGCGGCGACTTGCCCCTTACCATTGATGGCAAGGGAGTGATTTTTCCGGCGACCGCCGCCCTGATTACCGTACAGGGAACCCTCAAGATGAGTAGCGATGCGATAACGTTGCAGAATAATGAGAATACAGGCAGCAACGGCGGCGGTGGGGTGTATGTGGACGGCGGTATATTCACCATGAGCGGCGGTTCTATCACCGGGAATACGGCCAGCAGCGGCGGCAACTCCCTGTACGTCGTCAACAGCGGAACAGCGAAATACGGCGATCCTTGGGGCACTAATGATATCCTATCCGTATCCAGTTCATCTACCAACTCGCCTCTTCCCTATGGGAGTATGGGACCACCGTATATGAGTGCCCCATAGAGCGGCTGAGATTTGTTTACAG
The DNA here is from genome assembly GCA_025997675.1 of Spirochaetia bacterium. Taxonomy (GTDB): domain Bacteria; phylum Spirochaetota; class Spirochaetia; order Treponematales; family Breznakiellaceae; genus Termitinema. The sequence goes on from BNUX01000011.1 coordinate 23,103, forward strand.
GGAACGTTTCCCTGCTCTTTTCCGCATAGTTCTGGTAGATAACCCGCTTTTTCGTGTAAAAATCTGTCAAACCATTTGTTTTTTTCAAAGCCCTATGATACACTCTAATACAGGTTTATCCTTAATATGCCGAGTGGTATAACAGAGAAGTAGGAGGGTTCCGTATGTTGAAGTGTACCAATAATTCCTTTCCTGTAACGAATTATACCCACCCCATCTCAAAACATGTTCAGGAGGTGTTACTATGAACAAATCTCATTTTCTTCGTATTGCGGCGGGTGCGGGTATCGCCCTGCTCCTGGGTTGTATCCTGGCGGGATGTACCGATAGCTCGGGTATTATTACTCTGAGCAGGACCCCGGACGGCGTGGTGGATACCGGCGCCCTCATCAAGACCCCCACCCCCCCCACCGCCCCCCCCACCATCGCCGTCCAATGGCACAACGGCGATGGCTGGGACTCCGTCATAGCCGGGATCGAGTGGCGGCCTCTCCCCGGGGGAGGCCCCCATACATTTAAAGTAAAGGCGGTCCTCCTGAACGTGCCTGCGGGCTTTGACCACCTGCAATGGTCATTCGATTCATCTGCCCCGCAACAGGTGGATGCCCCACTGTCTTTTAAAGATTCGGATTGGAATGGCGGCAAGCCGGTTCCGGGTCCCACCGAAATGACCATCACCTACAGCAGCGGGAAGGTGACTAAGACCATCTATGTGTGGAACTGCAAGAGCGACGGGACCCGCGGGACACTCTCCACCTCCTTTTCCGTGGGCGTGAATGTAATGTCCTGAGTATGATGAAACAGTTTTATATAACCTTGGAGGAAATATGTCTGTAAAAATTAAGAAGAGTAGTTTGGCAATCGCGGGCGCGGGTATAGCGCTTATTCTCTGCAGTGTGCTGGCGGGAGCATGTACCGAGGGCCTGGGCGGGGGCCTTGTTGCTCTGAACAAGACCCCGGACGGCGGGGTGGATACCGGCGCCATCGTCAGCGGCGGCGGCGGCGGCAGCCCCAGCGCCAGCCCCAGCCCCAGCCCCAGCCCAAAAATCGTGCCACATTTTAGCACCGTACCCAGCGGGTACACGGGGGCGGCCCTTATCAGCTACTATGACCCCTCAGCCCTCCTTCCCGTAGTGGTTACCGGGACCCTGGTCGTAAACATTAACGCCGCCGGTAACTTGGAGTACGACCCTTCCCTGACCATGCCCCTGGGCGCCATTAAGAGCCTCACCCTGACGGATCCGTCATTTGGGGCGGGGGGCAAGGAAATCCTGATAGGCCGCCTCCCTCTCAGCGCCTTTAATGAAATCAAGCTCCACCTGGATAGCCTCGGGCACCTGAACTTCCGCCAGACGTCCGACGGCGGCCTCATAGGCAGTTACGCGGAGTTCCAAATGATAAGCAAAGATGCGGTGACACTTGTGGGCGGCTACAAACTGGAGGCCGACCTGGACCTGATGAAGGAGCCCTGGGAGCCCGTGGGGAAGGCCGGCGCCAAGTTTACCGGTACCTTTGACGGCGATAGAAAGACACTCGCGAACCTCTTCATAGACAAGTCCGGTGCGGCGGATGTGGGGCTCTTCGGCGTTATGCGCGGAACAGTCAAGAACCTCGGTATCCGTAACGGCACGGTGAAGGGCGGGGGCAATGTGGGCGGCATAGCGGGGACAAACGAGGGCGCCATTTTCGCCTGTTACAACACAGGCGTGGTGAACGGAACCGGCAACAATGTAGGCGGCGTGGCGGGAAGCGTGTCTGCCGGCGGCAGTATCATCGCCTGTTACAACGAAGCCGCGGTGACCGGAGACGGCGACGATGTCGGCGGTTTGGCGGGGATCATTGACGGCACGATGACCGCCTGCTACAACACAGGCGCGCTGAAGGTGAACGGCGCATATGTCGGCGGCGTGGCGGGGTATAATAACAGCACTAATATCACCGCCTGTTACAACGCAGGCGCGATGACCGGCACCAATAAGCGCGGCGTGGTAGGGAGGGGAAACGATGCGGTCGATTGCTACTGGCTCATTGGTATGGCGGGTGGAAGCTCTGGCAGTGTTTTCGTCCTCGCTAACGGCTTTAACCCTGGTATTCCAGACCACAAGTGGGATACCGGCGACGGCTCGGGCCCCGAGACGTACTGGAAGCCCGGCACGGTCAACGGCCGGGACGGCCTCAGCCTCACCAGCGCGCCCTTCCCGCTGCCCAAATTGTGGTTTGAATTGTAGCAAATGGTCATGGCGTGAACTATTTACACAGCTCTCCTGAATAGAGCCGTGTAAATAGTATACAGTTTATTTCCCCTAATTCTCATTATTTCCCCGGGGCGGGCGCATACGTACGGGGGCCGCCGCGCCGGTATGCCGGTGACCACCGTGGAGGCTGCGGCAACCACCGTAGAGGCTGCGGCAACCACCGTAGAGGCTGCGGCAACCACCGTAGAGGCTGCGGCAACCACCGCAGAGGCTGCGGCAACCATCGCAGAGGCTGCGGCAACCACCGCAGAGGCTGCGGTAACCACCGTAGAGGCTGCGGTAACCACCGCCAAACCGTCTACCGCACTAGGACATAAGAATTCGGGACACCGGCCATTACTGAGCAAGTATGCGCCGGCCCGTTTGGCACAGTTATTGCTAGTATATTCCTATGGAGAGTAGCCCTACATGAAAATCATCAAGTCCCTGTTACCCCTCATCTTCGCGGTTTTGCTTCTTTGCACAGGGGCTTGTTCCCCAAAATCCGCCGGCGCCGCTAAAACCTACGAGTATGCCGCCATCAGCCGGGGAACCCTGGAAAAGACCGTGTCCGCAAGCGGGTCCCTCAAGCCGGTGTCCACCGTTAAGGTTTTGCCCCGGATGAGCGGTAAGGTAGAAAAGATCTTTACCGATTACAATGCAGAGGTCAAAGCGGGGGATGTGCTGGCGGAACTTAACACCGATATGCTCCGCCTCCAGCGGGAACAGCAAATGGCCTCCGTGGTAAAGGCCCGGGCCAACTACGAATTGCAGAATCTCAACTTTCAGAACCAGAAAAAACTGGCGGAGAAAAATCTTATCTCCGAATACGAACTCACCGGTGCAAAAACCACCTTGGCTATCCAGAAGGCGGAGCTGGCCGCGGCGGAGGCGAGCCTCTCGGTCATTGAAACCGAGATCAATCAATATGCGTATATCACCAGTCCTATCGACGGCATAGTGCTGGAACGAAATATCAGCGTGGGTGATACGGTGGTGGACAGTTCCAACAGCAATTCAACGAGCATTTTTACCCTGGCGGAAAACCTTGAGGAGATGCAGATAGAAGCCGCAGTCGGTGAACTGGACATAGCCTCGATACACAAGGGGCAGCCGGTGCGGTTTACGCTGGAAAGTTTACCGGGGCGGAATTTTACCGGGGTGGTGGAAATGCTGCGGATGGTGCCCACGGTTCAGAACAATGTGGTGAGCTACACGGTGATCATCAATGTGGAAAACCGCGACGGTACGCTCCTGCCGGGGATGACCTGCGCGGTGGATTTTATTGTAGAGCGGAGAGAAAACATTCTTATGGCGCCTAACGCCGCCCTGCGGTATCAACCTACCGGCCTCGGCGCCGCTGAAATTGAGGAAATGGTTTTCAACGCCGGGTTAAAAGACATGGACGAGGATCAGCGGAAGGCCGCCATAGAGGCCCGCGCCCAAACAAAAACCACGCCGGCCCCCACGCCTCAGGCGCAGACGGGAACCGGGATAGCCGGGCTTGTCGGCTCGAGCGGCCCGGGTCCCGGCGGCGGGCCAATGGGCGGCCCCGGCGGAGCACGGGTAATGCCCCAGGGGGGCGGGCGGCCTGCCGCCGCGAGGAACGCAGTGGTCATGAGAAATCTCTGGTACCTCAACGGCGAGGGCAAACTTGAGGTGATGCGGGTACAGGCCGGTATCACTAACGGTACCAATACGGAGATCCGGTCCACTTTAGACCTGGAAAAATTGCGGATCATTTTACGGGAGAAAATCTAATGCCTAACGCGGTGATAGAATTGCGGGGGATCAAACGGATTTACAAGATGGAAGGAAAGCAGGGGGAAGAAGCGGTGGTGGTGCGGGCTTTGCGGGGCGTGGATTTTTCCGCCGGAGAGGGAGAATTTGTTTCCGTCATGGGGCCCTCGGGATCGGGGAAATCAACCCTGATGAATATTTTAGGATGCCTGGACAAACCCAGCGAGGGAACCTACACATTGGACACTATTGAAACTTCACGATCCAGGGCGGACACCTTCGCCTACATCAGAAACCGGAAAATCGGTTTTGTGTTTCAGTCATTCAATCTTTTGTCCCGCACCACGGCACTGGAGAATGTGGAGCTCCCCCTGTTTTACCGCCGCCGGGAAAAAGGTGAAAACCGGCTGACCGCCCGGAGCCGGAAAGAACGGGCCATGCGGGCTTTGATGGAAGTGGGCCTTGAGAAACGGATGGATCATTACGGGTCCCAGCTTTCCGGCGGACAGCAACAAAGGGTAGCCATCGCCCGGGCCATGGTGAATGACCCCGCTTTTATTCTGGCGGATGAGCCCACGGGAAATCTGGATACGGGGATGACGCTGGAGATCATGGGGCTTTTTCAGGAGCTTAACAACCGGGGGAAAACCATTGTTATGGTAACCCACGAGCCGGAACTGGCGGCCTACACCAAACGGATCATCACATTGAGGGACGGAGAATTGATTTCCGATAAGCCGGTAACGGAAAGGCGCAGCGCATTGGACGACCTGGCGGCATGGAAAAAAGACCATGCCCTATTGGCGGAGGCGGTATCATGAACCTTGCGCAACTCCTGTATACCTGTTTCAGGTCCATCCTTCGCAACCGGATGCGGAGCCTTCTTACTTCACTGGGGGTTATCATCGGCGTAGGTTCGGTGATTATCATGGTGGCCCTGGGGGAAGGCTCCCAGCGGGCCATAGAATCGCGGATCTCCGCTATGGGAACCAACCTGTTAAGTATCATGGCCCGGCGGACCATCAGCCGCTCAGGCGCGAGTGTGCAGTTTCGTTTTGCCGCCTTCACCAAGGCGGATGTGAAAAAGCTTAAAGACGAGGCCAGTTATGCCGCCGCGATTTCCGGGGTAACCCAGGGCAGTTTTAACGCGGTGGGGACCCAGGGGAACGCGTCGGTGCAGATTCAGGGGGTGGAGCCGGATTACCTCATCGCCCGGAACTGGCCGGTGGACGGCGGCGTTTTTTTTGACGAGGAAGACCTCACCGCCCGGAACCGGGTGGCGGTGCTGGGCCGCAGTACGGCGAACGATTTATTTGGCGGCGCCGAAGAAGCCTTGGGGCAGCAGGTCCGGATTGGATCGGTCTACTTTACCGTTATCGGTCTTTTGGAAAGCAAAGGCGCGGGAATGAACGGTCAGGATCAGGATGCGGTGATCATGATCCCCCTGGACACGGCCATGACCCGTTTAAACAATACCCGGGACATCAATTCCATCACCATGAGCGTGGTGAACAAAGAGTATATGGAAGCGGCCCAAAAGGAGGCGGAACTGATCCTCCGGGAATCCCGCAAGATTGCTGAAGGCGCTGTCTCTGATTTTGACATCATGAATCAGGCGGATATGATCGACATGGCATCGGCCACTTCCAAGACGCTGACTACCTTACTAGCCGCCATTGCCGGGGTATCCCTCCTGGTGGGGGGTATCGGTATCATGAACATCATGCTGGTATCGGTCACCGAGCGGACCCGGGAAATCGGCATCAGGATGGCGGTTGGCGCACGGAAGCGGGATGTACTTTTCCAGTTCCTCACCGAATCGGTGATTTTGAGCCTTATGGGCGGGTTTATCGGCATAGCTATGGCGTTTTTGGTCTGTAGAATTGTATCGGCCATAGGAATTCCCACCTTGATAAGCCCGGTGATTGTCGCGGGATCGGCCCTTTTCGCGGCGCTGGTTGGCATTTTCTTCGGTTTCTATCCGGCCAGAAAAGCGGCGGGGCTTTATCCCATTGACGCGCTGCGGTATGAGTAATAAGGAAGATAAGGATGAAGAATAAATTCGTACACATGCTAATATTTCTCATTACAAACGGTATTGCTGCGGAACAAATCACTATTGATGATGTGCGGACCCTGGCGCTGGCTAATTCCCCGAGCCTGGCGCGGTTCCAATTGGCGGTGGAGAGCGCCCGGCTGGATGAAAAAACACGGATTTATGACAACCTGCCCTCACTATCCCTGGGGGTATCCGCCTCGGGACAGCTGTGGGGGGAAACGAGTATTCAGGACAGCATAAAGACCGGGGCGAATTTCGGGGTATCACAAACACTGTTTGCCGGGGGAAAGAGCATCTATTTGAAGGCTATCAACGCCATCAATACCGAATCTGCCCGGCAGGATGCGTTGGCGGCCTATTTTACCGTGCTGGATACGGCGGACAGCGCGTATTACGAAACCCTTAAGGCGGCGGCGGCCCTGGAAACAAAGACTGCCGCCCTGGAAACGGCGGCCTTAGCGCTTTCCATGTCGGAACTGCGCCTGGGGAGCGGCATGATAAGCCGGGGGGATTACCTCAAGGCTATGGCGGAACAGGGGCAGGCGGAAACCGCCTGGAACCGCGCATTGCGGGATTTGACGGTCAGTAAAGCGAACTTGAAAAACAGTACCGGCCTTAAAGAAATTCCGGAACTGGCAGCCATTGATTTCGGCGTGTATGAGGATGCGCTCCGCATTCTTTCAACGCTTTCGGAAGATAGAATAGCGATACTGACGGATAGTTTCTCCGCCTCCGCTAAGGCGAACAACCCCGGCCTGTTAAAAACAAACCTCGCACTGCAGGCGGCGGAACGGAATGTGGGCCTTGCAAAAACCGACTACATCCCAAGCCTCAACGCAAGTATTTCCACGGGGATAAGTTATTCTACCGCAGGGGAGGCGGCCGGAGGGGGACTGTCCGCTTTTTCCAGCGGCAGCGTCAGTATCAGCGGCACTATACCCCTGGACTACTGGGTTATAGCTTCGTCGGTAAAGAAGAAGCGTATGGCACAAACCCAGGCGGCCCTGACCCTCCGTGACGCCGAAAGTGCCCTGGCGGTGGAAATCCAAACCGCCCTGCTGGACCTCATCGGCTACGCCCTTTCGGTGCAATCCGCCCGCCGGGCCGATGAATACGCCCGGCAGAATTATGAGTACACCCTGGAACGGTATACACTTTCAGAGGCCTCGGTTTTTGTGCTTTCCGATGCCATAGCCCTGGCCGGAGACAGCCATACCCAGCGGCTCACTGCGGAATACGGATTTCTCTCAGGGCTTTCAAAGCTGCGGAGCCTCTGCGCATTCGAGTCCCCGGATGAAGTTATCAACCTGCTCTTATCAAGGAAGGAGTTACCATGAGGACTGGGAAGTCTTTATCCGCCATCGCCGCCATACTTTGTTGGGCGCTTTTTTCGGCCCTCACGGTCTTCATCATCCTGGGCATGCGGGACCGGGCGCGGCTCATCCGGGATAACGACAATGAACGGCTCCTCAACCACCTCTTTACCAGCCTCAGAAACTATGACGACTTCGGGTCCGCCATTGAATCCTCAGGGATGCTCCGGGATAGGATTATCGGGTTTGGAATTTACGGCGAGGATCTCAAAGCGTCTTACCAATGGGGTACGGCCCCCCCGGTGTTTGACGAGGGTATCCTGGAGGATCACCGGGCCGCTAGGAACGGCCGCTACACCATCCCTGACAAACGGGGAAACCGGATTAAGTTCATCCTCAGTACCGAGGGGATGATGCCGCCGTCGCCGTCACCCCAACGGCATAATCGTGAGAATATTCGGGACAGGCACTGGAGCCGTGAAGAAAACCGCGACGGCCCCTTCACCACCTTCGTCCGGGCCAGGTATTTCTACGTCGATATCTCCCATGCCGCCTATCGGCGCAGCCGGACGCTTACCGCCATAGCCTTCCCCCTTTGCGAGGCAGCATTACTGGCGCTGGTATTTTTTGTGCGGGGGCTGTATTTACGAAACCGGGAATACCGGGAGCGGATAGAGGCCCAGCAAAACCTGGTGGTCCTGGGAACCGCCGCCAGTACCCTGGCCCACGAAATCAAGAATCCCCTCCTCTCCATCCGGCTCCAGACGGGCATCCTGGGGAAACTCTTTCCTGAACACGGCCGGGAGGAACTGGGGATCATCAACGAAGAGGTGGACCGCCTCTCCGCCCTGACATACCGGATAAACGATTACCTCCGGGATGCGGCGGGGCAACCGGCGCCGCTCTACATCGCAAACATACTTTCCGAAATATCCCTGCGGCTCTGCGGCAGAAATATTGTTGAAGAAGGCTCTGTTACCAACGCCCAGGTCTTTATGGACACCGAGCGGGCACGGTCGGTCTTTGAAAACATTATCCGCAACGCCATTGAAAGCGGCAGTCCGGAAAATGCTATCGGCGCCGGGATACGGCGTTATGCGGACAACGGCGCCGATAAAATAGGTATCAGCATCTATGACCGGGGCAGGGGTATCGCCGAGGGGGATATCAAACGGGTTTTTGATCCCTTCTTTACCAGTAAAAGTACCGGAACCGGTATCGGCCTCTCAATCGGCAAACGGTTTGTGGAAGCCGCCGGGGGAACTATCGGCATCGAAAACCGGGAAGGGGGTGGCGCCATGGTTTCCATCAGTATGGTAGAATACACGGTATGAAGGTATTAATAGTAGATGATGAGCGGAATATCCGGGAGTCCCTGAAAAAATATTTAAGACTGGAGTCTATTGATTCGGCGGCGGCGGAAACCGGAGAATCGGCGCTCCGCTGCCTTGAGCGGGAAGCCTTTGACGCGGTTGTTCTGGACTTGCGGCTGCCGGGAATGAGCGGGCAGGAGGTACTGGCCTGGATCAACAGCCGGGGGATTATCGCCCCGGTGATCATGATCTCCGCCCACGGGCAAATTGCCGATGCGGTGGCAGCCCTGAAGGCCGGGGCGAAGGACTATCTGGTAAAGCCCTTTGATCCTGCAGAGTTGGTGATCAAGCTCCGTTACCTGGTGGAGGACAAGCGCCGGGAGAATAGCCTGGAGGCGGAGAAACGAAACGCCGGCGGGGTAAATCTCCTCATCGGCGATACCGTAGTTATGCGGGAACTTTCCGCCCAGATAGATAAGATAGCCGGGTCGGATGTTACCGTGCTGATCACCGGGGAAAGCGGGACCGGCAAGGAGGTAGTCGCCCGGGAGATCCACCGCCGGGGCAAATACGCAGAGGAACCCTTCGCGGCGGTGAACATTGGCGGTATCCACGAGGGGCTTATGGAAAGTGAACTCTTCGGCCACGAAAAGGGCGCCTTTACCGGGGCGGCCGGCCGTAAGCAGGGGCTCTTTGAGCTTGCCGGCAGGGGCTGTCTTTTTCTGGACGAGATTGGCGAAATGCCTGTCAGCCTTCAGGTCAAACTCCTGCGGGTACTCCAGGAACGAAGGATCCGCCGCCTGGGGGGTAACGACGATATCCCCGTCAACGCCCGGATCATCTCGGCCACCAACCGGGATATCGAAAACCTGGTTCGGGAGGGCCGGTTCCGGGAGGACCTCTACTACCGGCTCAACGTATTTCGCCTGGCCATCCCCCCCCTGCGGGAACGCCGGGAGGACATTCCCCTCCTGGCAACGTATCTGCTGAAAAAACTGAGTTTTCGCATGGGCCGCCTCCTGCCCGCTCTTACCCCGGGGGCGGCGGAAAAACTCCGGGAATACCCCTTCCCCGGCAATGTCCGGGAACTGGAAAATGTCCTGGAACGGGCGCTGATTTACCGGGAAGAAGGCGCCATCACTCCGGGGGATATCGATCTGCCCGGCGCAGCGGGTACCGCCAGGACCGCCGGCGTCAACGCCCCGCCCAGCCTGGAAACCATTGAACGGGAGGCTATACGGAAAGCCCTGACCCGGACTAATGGGAACCGTACCCAGGCGGCGGCGGAATTGGGGATCAGCCGGAAGACTATCATCAATAAAATAAAAGCCTATGGTCTGGAATTATAGTGTTTTGTATATTCTTAATACGAAGAGAAGTATGATAATTCATACAAATCGGCGATTCTCTTCTTTTTCATCGCCGGTATAAATGATTTATTTCTTTACTACGAAAGGAATTAGAAAAATCCTCTCAAAAATGCAAGGTCATGGCATGGAAATTGCTAGTATAGTATCAGTATACGAATGAGGAGGACACCATGGACAAAAACTTACAACATTATTATGACCAGATTAAAAAGATTCCTCTCTTAAGCTTTGAAGAAGAACTGGAATTATCCAAACAGATACAGGACGGGAATGAGGCGGCCCGTAAGCGGCTGATAGAAGCAAATTTGCGGCTGGTGGTGAAGGTCGCCCGTGCCTATACGACGGTGGATGTGCCCTTCATGGATATCGTTCAGGAAGGGAATCTCGGTCTGATGCACGCCGCTGAAAAATACGATCACCGGAAGCAGGTCCGTTTTTCAACCTACGCCGGCTGGTGGATTCGTCAATTCATCATCCGTTCTTTGTCCACCAAACGCCGGGCAATCCGCCTGCCCCTCCGGAAGGAAGAGATCCTCCTCCGCATACAGCGCGCCTATCATACCCTCAGCCAAACCTTGACCCATACCCCAAGCAATAAGGAAATCGCCGTCGAGATCGGGGTACCGGAGGAGGAGGTTGATTTTATCCTGGGGATAGCCAATGGCTTTATCTCCTTAGACAAGGATACCGGAACCGATGAATCAATTACCCTGGCGGAACTCCAGGAAGATTATACCTACAACCCGGAACGGAACTTCTTAAAAGAATCCTCCCGGAATGCGGCCATCCATTTTCTTGGCCGCCTGAAGGATCGGGAAAGGCGGATTCTCATGTACCGTTACCAGCTTAACGGCGGTGAGCGGCACTCCCTTAAAAAAATCGGTGACAAGATGGGTATATCCGCAGAGATGGTCCGCCAGATTGAAATCAAGGCCCTGAAAAAGATGCGGAGCTCCGCGGATGAACTGCGGAACTGTATGTACGAAGAGGCAATGTAAATAGTAGACTAATCCCCATGAAGATCCTGGGGATTGAGTCTTCCTGCGATGAATGCGCCGCTGCGGTGGTGGAGGACGGCACGCGGGTTCTCTCCAACGTGGTGGCCACCCAGATACCCTTTCATGCGAAATACAACGGGGTGGTCCCCGAAATCGCAAGCCGTATGCACACCGAGTGGATCGACGGCGTTGTCAAAGAAGCCCTGGAAAAAGCCGGCCTGGGCTCCGCCGACCTTGACGGGGTCGCCGCCACCGCCCATCCGGGCCTCCTGGGCTCCCTCCTGGTGGGCCTTAGTTTTGCCAAGGCCTTTGCCTGGGCGAGGGGGCTCCCCTTTATCGCCATAAACCATATGCTGGCCCATCTCTACGCCCCCCAATTAGCGCCCGGCGCCGCTGCGGAGTACCCCTTCCTGGGGCTCCTGGTCTCCGGGGGTCACAGCATCATTTGCCGGGTAGACGACTTTGACAATATCACCGTCCTGGGAACCACCATTGACGATGCGGTGGGGGAAGCCTTTGACAAGGTGTCCAAGTTTTACGGCTTCGGCTATCCCGGCGGGGCTTATATCGACAAGCTGGCGAAGGCCGGGGACCCCACAGCCTTTCGCTTCCCCATGCCCAGCCTCCATAAGGGGGATCATCCCTACGATGTGTCCTACTCGGGGCTGAAGACTGCGGTGATCAACCAACTGGACCAGTTCCGCAATAGAAACACGGTGACGGTGCGTCCTGAAGATATTGCTGCCTCGTTCCAGAAAACTGCGGTAGAGATACTGCTCCGTTCCCTCTTCCGGGCTGCGGAGGATACGGGGCTTAGCACCATTGTGGCAGGCGGCGGGGTGGCTGCCAACTCGTACCTCCGCTCCCGGCTTGCCGAGCGGACGGACCTTCGCTGCGTGTTCCCTCCCCTGGAGTTCTGCGGGGACAACGGCGCCATGGTTGCGGGGATTGGGTACCGGTACCTCGTCAGGGGAGACCGCTCACCGCTGAACGTAGTGGCCTCGGCACGGGTGCAGGGGTTTAAGAAGCGGTATCCTTGAGCATACTAATTAATTTTTTTGCAAATAGTTGTTTGCCCTGTTTGATTCAATCAGTTCATAGATGGTATACTTAGAAAAGTATCCTTCGCTGGTAAACGGGTCCTGTAATACATATTGTTCGGCCTGTTCATACGTATCAGCCAAGAGTATCTGCATAATACCGTCACGGTTCCTGAAGGGGCCGCACAGGAAAAGAACATTATTATTGTCCAGGTTTTTGATATGCTCAACATGACTGGCCTGCAGCTCCTTACTTAAAGGTTTATCGCTTTTGCCGTCAAACAGCACAATATATTTTGTCACCTGCCCTGCTCCTTAATCGAATCCGCCAGACCCTGCATGATAAATACCGCAACCTGTGCGCCGGGGTCCTTCAAATCTCTGGAGGCCTCCCCCCGGGCAGCCGCCCTGCCGTGCTTTGCAAGCATACCCTGGGTATGCTCATACCCTTCTTCAGCAGCATTTACCGCAAGACCGGCAGCTTTATCCAGGGATGCGCCCCCTTCCAAAGAAGATTTCAGGGCATTCACCGCAGGTAAAATCCCATCAAGAAAGGTTTTTTCCCCCGGTTTTGCCCCGCCCCGGGCAGCAACGCCGTCCGCATAGGACGAAAATAGTAATACTATTTTCCCCGGATCGAGGCTGGTCTCACCCTTTAACATCCTGCCTGCATTCATAAGGCCCGATGCCATAAGGGTTCCCATGGTTGACGGTACGGCGGAGGACATAGCCTTTCCGGCGAAGTACAACAGTTTGCCGATATCCGTTTCACCGGATTCCGCAGCCGCCTTTGCGGCAGCCGCGAACCCATCACTCATGGTGAGACCTAAATCTCCATCTCCTACAACACTATCGAGCTCTATCAGGTAATCCCTTTTCTGAGCCATGATAGCGCTGATGGCGCTTAGCAAATTTTTTATAAACCCTGTTTCCATCATAAACCTTTCTTCAGAATTGTTTGAATATGGGCGCCTCGGCCGGGGCCAGAAGCAATCGCTTCAATTCTTCATCCAGCTTAAGCACCGAAATGGAAAATCCCGCCATTTCCAATGAAGTAGCGTATTCACCGGCATAGTATTTGACAACCTTCAGCTTTTTCCCGGAAACAATCTGATTTATACGGCGAATTACCACATATTGTTCCTCAAGCGGAGTCGCCCCAAGTCCGTTTACCAGCACGGCGATTTCATCACCCGCTTTGTATTCAAAATCATCAAGGATTGGCTTAATCATCTCATCTACAATCTCGTCCGCCGGTCTCAGCTTACCTCGCCGTATGCCGGTTTCTCCATGGATACCCATACCGATTTCCATCTCATCATCCCCAATTTGAAAACCCGGTTTTCCAACCCGGGGAACTATACAGGGCGAAAGGGCAACCCCCAGGGTATGCACATTATCCTGAGCTTTCCCGGCGATCCGTTTTACCTCATCCAGATTTTTCATTTCAGCAGCGGCGGCGCCCGCACACTTATAAACAAAAAATATTCCGGCAACACCTCTTCGAACGCTTTTTTCTCCGGCCGCCGGTTTCGGTGAAGCAACATCATCTCCGGCAATCACGGATTCCACACGGATATTCGCTTCCATATCTGCCATCTCGGCTGCCATATCAAAATTGAAAATGTCACCGTTGTAATTTCCGTAGATATAAAGAACCCCCGCCCCTGAATCAATTGCCTTAGTCACATTGAACATCTGTTCAGGACTGGGTGATTGGAATACATCCCCAACGGAACAGCCGTCAATCAGTCCCTTTCCTATGTACTCAATAAACAAAGGCAGATGTCCGGAACCACCGCCGGTGGCGATACCAACTTTGCCCTTAACCTTATTGGCCGTCACCGCGCAGTGCAGATCATCCGCAGTATAGGTGATTAAATCACCGTGAGCCAGATAAAGCCCTTCCAGCATCTCGTTGATAAAGGCCTCGGGACTGTTAATTATTTTCTTCATTCAGTTACCTCCAAGAAACAAAGTTTTACTCGTAATAGCCTTCGGTTGATTTTTTCAGTGTTTTAAGCTGATCCTCATCGTGGCCAAACCAAACCTGTGCGTTTTTCTCTGTCGCAATTTCCCGGATTTTTTCCGCAGTCCTTGCCCAGCCGATGCTGTCATAAATAATTCCGGGCGGCTTCAGGGGCGGGCCATAGTTCGTTGAAGTATAAATGGCATCGGCAACCAGAAGAATATTGCCGGCAGATTCAAGTTCCACTAATAAGCCCAGCATACCATAGGAGTGTCCGGAACCAAAATTGTATATGGTAAGACCCGGTAAAAGAACCTTTTTTTCCACACCCGCAGGTAAAAGTTTCCAATTCAGTTTCTTCATAGCGGCCTGATGCAGGTCTTCCCAAACATACACGCCCATCTCGCTGTTAAGACCAAAGGCTTTATAGGCCTGGGCAAACTCATCCTCATGGACGGTAATTTCCGCATTGGTAAACAGTTCAAGGTTACCCGCATGATCAAAATGCATATGGGACATGACAATATATTTGATTTGTTCGGGTTTTACTTTTAATTGGGCGAGCCGCGCCGGAAACTGTTCATCATCAGCGGCCTCATAATTATTCATGGTCTTAAGGGACTGGGGGAAACGCTTTGTCATACCCTCCGGATTCACGGAAGTATCAAAAAGTACATACCCGTCGGGATGTTCAATCAACACTGCATAGGTGGGTGTCCGGGACCATACCGGCACAGGGTTACGGTTTTTCTCAGTGGCCTGGGTCAACCCGGCAATCAGAATAGATTTGTCCTGGGGCAGAACGCCGGTGGCCAAAACATAGAGTTTAATACCTTTCATAATCTTCTCCTCAAAAAAACATTTAAATGACCGCTACGCAGCCATGCTGTTTTACGCCCTTAGTTTTAAATCCCGGGTATAGGCGGTGATCATAAAGAGTAATATCAAGCCCTGAATGAAGGTTCTCATACCCTGGGGAATGTTAACCGCGATCAGTACACTGGACAGAACAATCATCAGTATGGCGCCCAGAGCCGCGCCAAAGAAACTCCCCTTGCCGCCGGATAATGCGGTCCCCCCGATAACAACCGCCGCGATGGTCATAATAGTATACCCGTCACCAATGTTGATGGTTGCCGAACCTACCACCCCAAGCAGTAAAAATCCGCTCATGGAGTTAAAGATACCCGCGATTACATAGGTCATGACCACAATAAAACTGATATTAACCCCGGAAAGAAGCGCGGTATTTCTGTTGGTTCCCACAAGAAACAGGCCCCTCCCGAACTTTGTCCTTGAAAGCAGGAGCTGGATCAATACCGTTACTGCCATGCCAACCACAATAAGCCACCGGACATGGCCGAACGCATTGCCGGTTGAAATCTCAAGCAATAGTTTCGGCGCCCGGCCCGACGGAGCCCCACCGGTATACGCAACAACCGCGCCCCGGACTACGGTAGCCATAGCCATGGTCAGAACAAAGGGAGGAACCTTGATATAATTGATAATCAAACCATTTATCAGCCCAATTCCGCCGCCAAGCAGGGTCAGTCCAACCAGCGCACGGACCAGATGATCCCCTTCCATCCCGGCAAAAACAGCGCCCATGATCGCCCCCATGGAGATCATGGAATCTATGGACAAATCCAATCCGCCGTTACCGGATGTTATTATCAGTGTCTGCCCGATACAGGCAATCGCAAGCACCGAAGAAAGGGCAAGGGTACTGATTATTCCGGCCGGGCTTCCGAATCCGGGGCTGAGAATGTTGCCGACAATAATCAAAACTACGATCGCCAGAAACGTAAAAGTACAGATCCGTACGGTAGGGTTTGACAGGGGGCTGCGATAACTGTCTTTATCAAGTACTGCTTTTGCGATCTTTGACATCCGCTGTCCTCCTGTCAATCCTTAACGCCGCTTAACAAGGGCCGGTTTTTCCTCATATTCGAAAAAGCTGATATACCAACGATACAGAGTAGTACAACTAATCCGGAGATAAAACTTTGCAGGTACGGCGATATACGGATTGAAATAACTATGTTGAATACCAGGGCCAGGAAAAAAGCCCCGAGTATCGAGCCGATGATGCTTCCCTTGCCGCCTGAAAGGGAGATTCCCCCGATAACGCAGGCGGCGACACTATTCAAAGTCAGCGGAAGCCCCACTTTGGCGCTCCCGGACCCAATGGAACCGGACACCGCGATACCCGCAATTGCCGCAGCAAAACCCGCAAAGGCATAGGCGAAAAACTGCACCCGTTTAACCTTGATTGCCGAAACAAAGGCCATCCGTAAATTTTCCCCCACGGCGAACAATTGCTTCCCCAGGGGTGTAAAATAGATAATCAGCCAGCAGGCGGCAACCAGCAGCACAAAAATGAGGGGAAGGGGCAGTATAGAGATTGAATCCATGTACCACAGCACATACTTCATGGGAACCTTTCCCCCGGGGGCCGGTAAAATAGCCAATGCTATGCCGCTTGCGATTGACTGAGTGGCCAGGGTAACAAGCATCGCATTGACCCGGAACATACTTACCACAAGTCCGTTAATACAGCCCAGTGCTATTCCAACCAAGCCGCCCAGGGTAAAGGCAAGCAGGGGATCAAAATTCAAGCCAATCAGATGCACGATCAGTACATTAACCAGGGTCATGATAGCGCCGATTGATATATCAATGCCCCCGGAAATAAGCACCACAAATTGACCTATGGAAAGAATCATAACCGGAATGTATGCGCCGATAAAATTCGGCAGGTACAGTTTTGAAAGGAAGAATGGTGAAATAACCGCGGAAACTACGGTAAAAATAATGACCAGCAGCAATGATGGAAGGGGCGTCCATTCCAAAAGCGGGTTAATATACGAGTTTATCTTTAGTTTCATTTTTTCCCTCTCGGTACAGAACTGGTTATGATATTAGAGATAGTAATATCCTTATCCTGAAGAACATTCACAATCTGCCCGTCATACATGACAAATATTTTGTAATTCCGTACCACACTGGCTATTTTTACCAGCTCATCATCATCACTGGAAGACATCAGCACACTGGAACCTTCATCAACCAGGTTCGCGAATATCCGGTGCACATCACTTCTGGCAACCACATCAATACCCTTGGTGGGATCATCCGCCATAAGCAACTTTGGTTTTACCCCGACCCACCTGGCGGTAACCACCTTTTGCTGGTTTCCTCCCGAAAGGGTTTCAATCGCCTGATGTTTAGACTTATACTTTACCCCAAACTGTTTCATAAGACTGTCTTCATTAAAACACTTGCCCCGGAGGACCTGCATGGTCACATCCTTTATGTTTTCAAAGATTGACCGGCCATAGTAGACCCCTTCTTTTTTACGATCCCCGGAAAGGTACGCCAGGCCTTTTTTAATGGCCTGCCGGGGAGAATCAATCCGTGTTTCCGTCCCTTCAATATTCATAAGTACCGCTTTATTAATGCCAAACAGGGTTCGCATAAGCGGGGACTGTCCCTGTCCCTGAAGACCCGCAATCCCGATCATCTCGCCTTTTTTTATTTCCAGATCAAATTGTTTATCGAATCCGGGTATACAGAAATTTTTAAGGCCGATCAAAACCGGCTGTTCCCCGGTTCCATCCCTTTCACCACCGGCTGTCGTTGTATTACCCCCGGCCAAATGAACATCGTCGCCTATCATTTCTTTTATCAGAATATCTTCATTATCCGAAATATCATGGGTATTCACCACCTGACCATTTCTCATAACCGTAACTTTTGTAGAGATTGAATATATCTCCTGCAGACGGTGGGATATAAACACAATGGCGCAGCCCTCCGCCGCCATCCTGCGAAGATGATCCTTTACCATCTCCACCTCCTCCCGGTAAAGGGCGGAGGTAATCTCATCCACTATCAGTATTTTTGGATTGTATTGAATAGCCTTCGCAAATTCGACAAGATATTTTTTATTCTCCGTTAATTCACTTACCTTCTTTTTCAAGGTATCTTCAAGCCCCAGAAGGGTCAGCACCTCGGCGGCTTTTTTCGAAGCCCGCTTGGGACTTCTGATAACATTCAGATACGCCGGTTCATCCAGCAGCGCCAGGTTGTCTTCCACCGTCATCTGGTTAAAAAGGCTTAACTCCTGGGACGTAACGGCGATACCTAACTGTTTTGCCTTGACCGGTGAACTGATAGAGACTTTTTTCCCATCAATAAAAATTGTACCCTGATCTGCAAAAACGGAGCCGCCGATTATCTTGGCCAGGGTACTTTTACCGGATCCATTACCGCCGAGGATGGCGTGTATCTCCCCCTTTTCAAGGGAAAAGGTCGCATCATTCAGGGCAACCACCGCCCCGAAATTTTTATGAATACCCTTACAGTCTAAATAGCCCAATTGTTTATCCTGACATAAAAACCACCGCATCATCCTTCCGGGTAATGCGGCGTCACTTTCAGATCACATTTTACTGAAACAATGAATCCACTTCCGCCTGGGTCATGATGTAATCCATGGTCACATTATCCGGCTGCCCGGCATTGACCTTCAGGGCTTCCTCAAGGTCGATCACCCTTGACCGGGGATTTACGGCGTTCATCCAGCGGGGTTTACCCTGCGGAAGATTACGGACCAGATAGTAGGGAATGGGGACAACCACCGAATTCTTTAGCGCCGGGTTGGTTACATTCTGGGAAAGGGAATCGGGCTTAAAGGTCTTGCCATCAAGAAGGCCTACGGCAATGCGTAAACCGGTGGCGCCGATTCCGGGGGGGAAGGTATAGGTAAAGGTATTAAGGCCGGGTAATTCCTTCCATATTTTAAGAAACCCGTTTACCGAATCCCCATTAAGGGGCACAAAGGGCCGCTGGGCGGTCTGGAAGGCCTGAACAATGCCGCGGCCCATAACATCCTGCGCCAGGACGCCGTCAATGTTTTTGTAGGTATTAAGGAAGGTTGTTACCGCACGGTTTGCGTCAACATCAGACCAGCTTCCGGGGGCTTCCGCAAGGATATGGACATCGGGATACTTGCTCAATACATCCTTAACAGCCACATTCCTGACCGTGTCCCAGTTTTCACCGGGGAGCCCGGTTATGTAAACAAGGTTTCCCTTTCCGCCAATCTCGTCCACCATCCATTCGGTGAGGACCTCCATGGTGTTATAGTTGTCCAATACCACATTGTAGGCGCCTTCCCAGCTTGAATCGTCAAGGCATATAACCTTGATTTTCTGAGCAAGAGCACGCTGAACCACCGGGGCAAGGGCGCTTTCTACCCTTGGAACAACCAGTATGGCGTCCACCCCCTGGGCTATAAAGCTGTTTATGGCGGTGATCTGATCGGCATCGGTATCCGCATTACTTACCGTATACTGGGAAATTTTACCCGCCGCCTTATACTCCTCGGCAACCTTTTCAAAATCACTGATAAACTGATCCCGCCAGGTATTACCGTAATATCCGTTGCTAAAACCGATTTTATAGCCCCCCGCTTTCGAGGCGCTTTCGCCCTTGCGCTGACAGCCGGTAAATAGCACGGATAATGCCAGAACTGAAATAACCGTAACTAAAAGTCCTTTCTTCATAAGATCCTCCTGAATATCTTATTTTATTCCCAGTATCTTATTTTTGTCAAGTAAAATTTACTAGATATTTAATAAATATTTCAGGGTTTTTTAGCGGTTTTAATTGCATCTTTTCAGCCCCGGGGTTATAGTGGTATGCTATGAAAGGATCTTTTTACCGGTGAAAATAACGAGCAAAGAAATAGCCCGATTGTCCGGGGTTTCCGTGTCCACGGTCTCCATAGTATTAAACGGAAAACCCGGAGTGAGCGATGAAACCAGAAGCCGGATAGTGGCCATACTCAAAAAAAACGGAATACCCCTGCCCGGAAAGAGGCATCTCCCTGATAACGGGGTATTTCGCCTATACCGGATCGCCAAACACGGTCATGTCATCAATGAGCGGCACAATGTATTTATTTCCGATTATACCGATGGTATCATTGAGGAAGCGAAGCTCTATAACTATACGGTTGAAGTAAGTACCCATAACGGTCCAAACATTAGGGGTCTCTGCGATACTATCCGTTCTTCAAACGGGATCTCCGGGTGCATCATACTTTCCACCGAACTTTCACCGGAGGATTTCGGGGAATTTTCAAACCTGCATGTTCCGGTTGTATTTCTTGACGCCTATTATGAACATATCGCCGGAGACTTTGTCACCATGGATAACGCAAATATGACCTATAATGCGGTCAAACATTTACAGGAAGCGGGGCATACCAAAATTGGTATGCTGTATGCGGAAGGCGCCGGCAATTTTGATATACGGTACGAGTCGTTCAGGCGGGTTATATCGGACCTGAAGCTTCCGCTTCGGGAAAAATGGCTTATTAAAGCCGGATCCACCCACGAAGGTTCTTACAACGATGTATTGAAAGCCCTGGATTCCAAAGGTGAACTTCCAACCGCTTATTTTGCATGTAATGATATAATCGCCATTGGAGGAATACGGGCTTTGCAGGAAAAGGGCTTTAAGGTTCCCGATGATATTTCCATTATCGGGTTTGATGATCTGCCCGCCTCCTCCCTTGTTGATCCCCCCCTTTCCACCATGTGGGTGCCAAAACACGAGATCGGACGATTAAGCGTTAGAATGCTCTTTAACCGCATAGAAAACAGAACATATAAATACCAAAAATGTCTCCTTGGGGGGGAGCTGATAAACCGGAAAACCATCAAGGAGTGGATCTGAACTGTATGCATAACCAAATCAAAGACATCCCCGATACCCATCTCACCGGCCTGGTAATCCCCCGTTTCTTAAAGTACGTCCGCTACTGGACCGAAAGCGATCACCATACCCCAGCCACCCCTTCCACCCCCGGCCAATGGGATTTAGCCAAGGCCCTGGCGGAGGAACTACGGGGCCTAGGTCTTCGCGATGTGGACCTGACAGACCATTGCTATGTCATGGCCCGGCTGCCCCCCAGCGCCGGCTGCGAGTCCCGGCCTGCGGTTGGCTTCCTGGCCCACCTGGATACCGCCTCGGACGTTTCCGGGAAGGACGTAAAGCCCCAGTTGGTGCAAAACTACGATGGGGGAAAAATAACCCTTTCAGGCGGCCTTGTGCTGGACCCGGCCCAGGACAAGGGGCTGGCGGCCCAGAAAGGGAAGGCTATTATCCATACCGACGGAACCACCCTCCTTGGCGCCGACGACAAAGCGGGTATCGCCGAAATCATGGGGGCTCTGGAATGGCTCCGGACCCATCCGGAGATACCCCACGGCCCGGTGGAAATCATCTTTTCCCCGGACGAGGAAACCGGCAAGGGGCTGCCGGATTTTCCCCTGGAACGGATTACCTCTGCCGCCTGTTATACCCTGGATGGGGGACCCCTGGGGGAGCTTGAGGTGGAATGTTTTAACGCCTGGGAAATAAAAGCCACATTCCAGGGCAGGGCCATACACCCCGGTTATGCCCGGGGGATTATGGCCAACGCCATCCTCATGGCCGCTTCCTTCGCGCAGATGCTCCCCCGGTCGGAAAGCCCGGAGGCCACCGATGGGTATTACGGCTATTACAATGCCCTGGAAATCACCGGAACTTCGGAAGAATGTTCCCTGACCCTGTACATCCGGGATTTTGAAAAGACCGGCATAGAACGGCGGCTGGCGGCGCTGGATAGCTTTGCCCGGGCGGTGGAAGCCCAATTCCCCGGGGGCAAGGTGGTTCTGGAACCCAAGGCACAGTATTACAATATGAAGGAAAAAATTGACGCCCGTCCGGAGGTGCTGGCAATACTGCAAAAAGCGGCCGCCAATCTGGGGATCGATTCCTACCTCAAGCCCATCCGGGGAGGCACCGATGGTTCCCGGCTTACGGAACTGGGGATTCCCACCCCCAATATCTTTACCGGGGGCCGGAACTGGCACAGCCGCATCGAATGGGCCGCGGTTTCCGATATGGTTATGGCCTGCCGCCTGGTGATCGAGCTTATCCGCCTCTGGGGTGAAAAATTTTAATTGACAGCCGAAAGCGGTGACCATATTATAGGGGGATGGAAACATTAGGTGGTAAGTTTAAGGATAATGTGCGGGATGCGTTGCGGCTATCAAAAGTTGCCTCCGTGGTGACCGAGCAGAATGTGTACCAGGAGGGGGACGAAAATGTCCTGCCCCATCTGCACAAAATGGTCGAAACCCTGACCCTGCCCGGTTCAGGCATCTCCGGGTTTGAGCATTTGAAGGATCTGCTGGAAAAGGCCCGTGCGGGGCATTCCTGCATCCTGTTTTTGGAACATTACAGTAATCTGGATTTGTCGGGGTTCCACTACTTTTTGGGGAAAGAAGACGCCCCCGGTAAGGATATCGCCAACGCCCTGGTGGCCATCGCGGGGATCAAGCTGAACGAGGAAAACCCCGTGGTGGCGGCCTTTACCGGCGCGCACACCCGGCTGGTGATCTACCCCAGCCGCTCCCTCTCAGGGCTTGATCCCGTCAAGGACCGGGCCGAAATAGTCCGCAGCAACGGTATAAACCGGGCGGCCATGAAGAAACTGCTGGATATCAAAAGTAAGGGCAAACTCATCCTGGTGTTCCCCTCCGGTACCCGGTACCGGCCCTGGGACCCCAGTACCAAGAAGGGGGTCCGGGAAATTGATTCCTATGTAAAGTCCTTCGACTATATGTGCCTGGTGGCCATAAACGGCGAGGTGCTCCATGTCCGTCAGGGGGATATGATGGACGACTTTGTCAGCGAGGATGTGGTGCGGTTCACGGCGGGGCCGGTTCAGTCCTGCACGGAATTCAGGGAGGCCGCCAAGGCTAAGGCCGATGCTGCCGGGATAGAAGATAAAAAGCAGGCGGTGGTGGACGCCATCATGGAACAGCTGGACGAAATGCACATTGCCGCCGAGCCCAATAGGCAGAAGCGGCTCAGTTCCTAAACAGACTCCCGATTTGTCTGCCGTATTTTGCGGTAATTTTTGGGCGTACTAACTCCATTTTTCCGGACAATTCATCCCCAAGCTCAAAGGGTTTGGGGATGAGTTTTACTTTAAACACCCGTTCGTAGGGTTTGAACCCCGCCTGGGCGCTGACCAGCCGGGATACCTCATTGGCTAAAAGTTCAATGATCTCCGGCTGCTGCAGGAGCAGTTCGTAGTCCACGATGGGGATATTATTTTCCTCCGCAAACTTCATCAGTGCTTCCTGAACCGGGACAACCAGGGCGGCGATGTACTTCTGGTCCTGGCCAACCACCATACAATTGTCAATCCAGGGACTCTCCCGAATCTTCAGTTCGATGGGAACCGGTTCAACGTTCTCGCCCCCCCGGAGCACGATGGTATCCTTGGCCCGGCCGGTGATCCGCACCTCGTTATCATGGGTCATCATGGCGATGTCCCCGGTCTCAAGCCAGCCGTCGGCGGACAGCACCCGGGCGGTGAGTTCAGGCTTGCGGTAGTAGCCCTGCATAACCTGGCCGCCTCGGACTTGCAGATGCCCGTTATGACCCGGGGACAGCACGGCGCCCGTATCATCCACAATCCGCGCCTCCGTATCGAGCAGAAGCTGGCCCACGGTGGTTCGCCGGGGAGCCCGGTAATGGCGGACGCATATCAGGGGCGCCGCTTCCGTAAGGCCATAGCCTTCCTGCAGCCGTATCCCGATGGCGTTGAAAAAAAGATCAACCTTGAGGGGCAGGCTTCCCCCGCCGGACATCCCCGCCTTGAACCGCCCCCCCAGCCGCTTTTTTATGGGCCGCCATACGATCAGCGCCGTAAGACCCTGGATGGGGCAGAGCAGCAACAGGGGGATACACCCCATCAGAAAATCAAAAAGACGGACACGGCCGTGGAAATTGGGGATACGCCCGAAGGTCAGGTCCCGGAAGTAATTGTACATGATTCCCACGGTCATAAAAAACTCAAAGCCGTTCTTAAAAAACCAGCCCCGCTGCTTCACATGGCGGTTAGACCAGTCCATGATGGATTCCCACACCCGGGGAACACTGACCATCCAGTGGGGGCGGATATTCCGGAAATCCTCAAGCAACACCGAAGAGATCGGTTTGGAATAGGCGATGCTGCAGTTCATATAAAAAATGATGTACTCAATACACCGTTCATACACATGCCATACCGGCAGAACCGAAAGCCAAATATCACCGGTCTTTGCCTCGAAGACCAGGCGGAACGAGGGGAACTGAACCAGAAAGTTCCGGTGGCTCAGCATAACCCCCTTGGGCTCCCCGGTGGTACCGGAGGTAAAGATGATGGTCGCCAAATCCTCCGCCCGGCCCTTCTCTATCTCCGTTTCAATCTCCCCGTGATTTTTGGAACACCGCCGCTTACCCAGCGCCAGTAATTCACCAAACCCGGTTACCTCAATGCCGGCCTTCCGTGCCGCCTCCAGGGTAGGCTCATCCACGGGATCAAAGGAAATGATCCGGCCAATTAGGGGCAAATCCCCCCGGCGGGCGAGGATTTTGGCGATCTGTTTTTGATTTTCCACAAAACACAGGGTGGATTCGGTAAAGCCTAAAATATAGGCGATTTCCTGTTCCGTGGAATCACCACCCCGGGGCACGTCTGCGGCCCCGATACACAGCACGGCGAAATCGGTGACCATCCATTCCTGGCGGTTATCCGAAATAATGCCGATATGGTCCCCCCGTTTCGCCCCCAATTCCAAAAGCCCCGACGCGGCATTACCGATCTCATCATAAAACTGCCGATACGTCTTGGGTTGGAACTGTCCGGCGGTATCCTTGGCATACTGGGCAACCACAGCGGGGATAGTCCGGGCTCGTTCCTGAAGCATACGCGGCAGGGTTTGTTCCACGAAAAACTCCTTGATCAATAGTATACATAAAAAAACCTCCCGGGAAAAGGAGGTGAAGAAACCCGGGAGGCAAAGACAACACGGTTGATGAATTTACCTAGCTGCTTAACAAATTTTAGACTGTTTGAAAGATCCTTGATGTAGAACCTGTCTAAATAACCGTACCATCAATCTAAAAGATATAATATTTCAAACCGGGGGTCAAGGGAATAAACAGAATAGTTGATTAATATAGTAATAAACTGCAAAAAAACGACTATTCCCCTGTTAACCGGTCTAACGCTCAGGCCTAATCCAGGCTTCCTTGACATCCAGGTTCCCTAAGCGCTGGGCTATCCAGGGGAGATACATGGCGGGGACTCCGGGAATAACTACCCGGATATGATCCCCGAACCGTTCATAGTAGGGGTGTAATCCCGCCGCTACCAGGCGCTCAAAGGCCTCCTTCGCGTGGAGGGGCAGCAAATAGGACCCTGCCTGTACCCGGAAAACCGTGGTGTTTCCCTGATCGGGCATACGGGGGATGATCCGTGCGGGAGGCTTAGCCAGAACCGGTTCCGGCGATGGCGGCGGGGGAGAAGGAGGCGGATCAGATTCCGGCGGCGGGGGAGAAGGAGGCGGATCAGGTTCCGGCGGCGGGGGAGGCGGCGGCGGATCGGGTTCCGGCGGCGGGGACTCCACCGGACGGGACGCCCGTTCAAGGAGTACCGGAGCGGACCCATCAAGGGGCACGCCTATCGCCTCGGCAGCGTCGGGGGAAAGATCCGCGATCCGGTCGATCGACGCAGTTATCCGGTTCGTAACGGTGGCATATACCACCTTATCATTGTCTGTATTGGTGACCTTTACATACGTACCGATAGGAAGGCTGGGGTGGGCTACGCTCATTTCTTCGGATTCCAGGGTTCCGGTGGCTGCGCCCTGCTGTTTGAAATTCCGGAGTGATGCCTGGGCTGTGCAGAGGGTAGTGAAAATTACCCCAAGGAAAAGCATCGTTATTATCCGTTTCATCCCATACCTCTTATATCGGACACTTCTATACTACCCCAACCCATTCTGATTATAGTCTACCAGGATGGATATCGTCAATCGGAGGTAAAAAAATCCTTTCATCTAGTATAAAATTTGCCGATAATGGTTCCATTGCAAATAGCCTTCCAATTACCCCCCTGCCTATGCTATGCTTTTTGATATGAAACCTGAACAGGCCGGCGCTGCGGAAGCCCTGATTGCGGGGATCCAGCGGATAATCCGTGGAAAGCGGGAATTCCTGGAACTGCTTACTGCGGCGATTCTTGCCAAGGGGCATGTGCTTATTGAGGATAACCCGGGCTTGGGAAAAACCACGGTGGCCAAAACCGTGGCAAAACTGATTGCCGGGGAAGACGGCAAGCCCCTGCTCTTTAAACGCATCCAGTTTACCCCGGACCTGCTTCCCTATGATATTACCGGGGTGGACGTGTTCGATCCCGAAAGCCGTTCCTTCCGGTTCATCCCCGGCCCGGTCCTGGCCAATATCGTCCTGGCGGATGAGATCAACCGGACCACCCCCAAGGTACAATCCGCCCTGCTGGAGGTGATGGCGGAACGGCAGGTGACCATAGGAGCCGCGACCCACCGGCCGCCGCTGCCCTTTTTTGTAATTGCCACCCAGAACCCCATTGAAAGCGAAGGCACCTTCCCCTTGCCTGCGGCCCAACTGGACCGCTTCATGATGCGCCTTTCCCTGGGCTACCCGGACCGGGAGGCGGAACTGGCCATTCTGGAGGAAAACCCCTCGGAAACCCTTCTGAATGAGCTTGAACCGGTCCTTACTATGGAAGATTTCCTGGCTGCCCAGAACGCGGCGGCGGCGGTATTCTGCCATCCCGCTCTAAAGGCGGCCATTGCCGACCTGGTCCGGGACACCCGTACCCACGAGGGGGTTCTTTTTGGCGCCTCCCCCCGTGCCGCCCTACACCTTCTGGGCGCCGTGAAGGCACTGGCCCTGGTCCGGGGCAGGGATTATGTGATCGATGAAGATCTGGCTGCCCTGGCGCCGCCGGTCCTGGCCCACCGGCTAAAACTGCGGGACCCCCGTGCGGAGGGGGCAACGCTTATTCGGGAGATCTGCCTTGCGCGAATCGACAGGATCACGGCCGTCTGACCTGGGAATATTCCTGTTTATCCTGACTGCCTTGGCCCTGGGGGCGGGATTTCTGAGAAAGGAGCTTGCCCTTTCCCTGATAGGCGGGGTTTTCCTGGCGGTACTGGGCTACTCAGTTATCGCCGCCCTAATCCTGCGGTTAATACATGCCAAACGGGCCCGGCTCCTCTCTTCCCGGATGCTGAATACGAATATCCCCGCCGGAACAACCGCCGAAATCCTCTTAAACCGGGATAAGGCGGGGAGCCGCCGTTTTTTCCGCCTCCCCGGGATACTGGTGCGGTATGAGATACGGCTTACCACCCGGGACGGCCGGGAGATCCGCCACCTCTTCGATCCCGATGGCAAAGTCCCTTCCGTTTTCCCGGTTCCCGAACGGGGGGCCTATTACGCCTCACTTGACCGGTTTTTTATCGGCGATATCCTGGGACTTTTCCGTCTGTATCTGCCGCTGCCATCAGACCTATGGTCTCTGGACAAAGGCCCCCGCATCCTGGCCCTTCCCCAAGCGGCGGCGGAGAGCCTCCCGGTCTACATCCGGTCCGGCGGCGAGGCCCAGCGGCAAAATGTCCACTACCACCGTACCGACAACCTGACCGACCACCGCCCCTATGTGCCCGGGGACGATCCCCGGCGGATTAACTGGAAACTCTACGGACATGCCCCCGCCAACGAACTCTTCGTCCGGGAAGGGGAGCCCGAACCGCCACCCCATTCTCGGCTGCTCATCCTGGTGGACACCTTGGCCGACCCAGCGCTCTACAGCCCCGCTGCGGGGAGGCGCGGTGTGGACCTGCTCTGCGAGAACGCCCTGGCTATCGCTCTGGACTACCGGGACCGGGGGATGGATCTGTCCATCGGGTATTCAGGGGGCGGGATTGTTGAGGGG
>BNUX01000012.1 GCA_025997675.1 Spirochaetia bacterium
TGATTCAGACTATGTTCAGCGCCATGCCAGTGAAAGCGCGGGGCGGCTGGCGGAAGCGGAAGGTCTGGCCCGCAGTATTTATGACGGGGCAAAAGCGCTGTTAGAGGGGGAATAAGGGAAGATGCAGAAGATTGACTTTCATGTACACGTGACTCCCCCGGAAATCAGCAATGCTGCGGAAAAAATCGCCGAACAGGAGCCCTATTTTGGGCTCTTGGCGGCAAACCCTAAAAACAAGTTTGCAAATGCCTGCGAGGTTATCGCCGAGCTGGACCGCGCGGGCTTTGACCGGGGGGTGATTTTCGGGTTTGCCTTCAAAGACCTGGGACGCTGCCGGGCGGTGAACGATTATGTGATAGAGGCGGTACGGGAGTTTAAGCATCGGTTATGCGGCTTTGCGGTGGTCCCGCCGAATCATCCCGGCGCCGCCGCGGAGATCGAGCGCTGCCACGATGCGGGGCTCTGCGGCGTGGGGGAGCTTTTCCCCACCGGGCAGGACATCCGCATCGACGACGCGGTTGAAACGTCGCGGCTTGCCGGCTGCTGCATCGAACGGAACCTGCCGGTGCTACTGCACACCAACGAGCCCGTGGGGCATTACTACCCGGGTAAAACAGACACCACCCTGCGGCAGCTGGAACGCTTTGTCGAACACCATCCGCGCTTAAAAATCGTGCTGGCCCATTGGGGCGGGGGGCTGCTGTTTTACGAACTGATGAAGGAACTGCGGGAGAAGTTTGCCAATGTCTACTACGACACGGCGGCATCGCCCTTCCTCTATACCCCGGGGATTTACCGGACAGTAGCTGCCCTTGGGATGCAGCGGAAAATCCTTTTCGGCAGTGACTTCCCGCTGATACCGCTTTCACGCTACGTTGCCGAAATCGACCAAAGCGGTATTACGGAAGACCAGAAGGGGCTGCTCTACGGCGGGAACGCGGCGGGGTTACTGGGGATTTCCTGATTCTCTATAAGAGACTATCTTATCCACACCGATTTCCCCAGCAGTTTCGCCAGGCGCTTTTCCAGATCCTCGCAGGTATTCCGGTATTCCGTTATCCGGTTGATTACCGCATTGACCCGCTCCCGCAGCCGCTCCTCATCCTCCAGCAGTTCCTTCTGATTACAGGGGTAGGTGTTTTTGATGGCCCTGATGTCCCTCTGCAAGGTTCCAATCATGTCCTGTAATTGATCCTCTGTGTGGAGCAGATGATCCATGCTGCCCACCGGGGTATCCATCAGTTCCTTCCGATCTTCAACGGATACGCATATGGCCCTTAGTGCGGACAGATCGGCATTTCTGTAGGCTTCAATGGCGGCGGAAAACAGTTTTGCGGTTTTTTCATTCTGGACAGGGTGCAGGTCGGGGTGCAGCTTTTTGAGAAGAACCGCGTAAAGCTGCCGCATTTCTGCCTCCTCCTCTGAAAGCATATTCGCAGAAAAGCGGTGTTCAAGAGCCTCCTTCATCCGGCCTATGGCCTCGGAGAGTTTTTCATTCCGGGTGTTAAATTCCGCAACTAATTGCGCGTCAATGTGGGACACTTCGATAAGTTCCCGGGACTTCACGGCGGCGGAAACCAGTTCATATTTCCGCTTGAGCCGCAATACCTTGCAATTGAGTTCAAAGGCCTTGTATTCCAGGGACCCGATTTTATGCATGTACTCGGCCTCAATGTTTTTACGGGCATGAAATTCCAACTCATGCCGTTCCAGGATCAGGGCGGCAAGGTCCTGTTTCAGCGCCCGTATCGTACGCTGGTGTTTTTCATATTCCGGGTAGCGGTTTGTTTCCGGCATAGGACTCCTCTAGGGAAGAGTATAGCATGGGAAAGGGTGACTGTCACCTCGTTTTTTAGTATGATACGGTCAAGGAGTTACCATGCCCAACGACAATACCCGCATCCCCCCCCGTTCCGAAGTCCCCCCCGAAGACACCTGGGATCTTTCCGCCCTCTACCCCACCGACGAAGCCTGGGACAAGGACCTGGCGCACTACGAAACCCTGGCGGAGAAAATAAGCGCCTTCCGGGGAACCCTGGGCACATCCGCGGAAGGCTTGGCGGATTACCTGGACTTTGTTTCGGCCTTAGGGCTGCTGGAGGAACGCCTGGGCAGTTACAGCAGCCTCCGGCAGACTGAGGACGAGGGGGATAACGCCGCCCGTACCATGAACGGTCGGTTCGCCATGGCCGCCGCCGCCGCCGGAGCCGCCGCTTCCTGGGCCGCCCCGGAAATCCAGGCCATCCCCGAAGCGCTTATGGCGGCCTTCCTGGAACACCCCCGGCTGGCGGAATACCGCATATATCTATCGAAGCTGCTGCGTTACAAACCATACATCCTCAGCGAAAAAGAAGAACGGATCATCGCCCTCCACGCCGAAGGGGAGGCCCTTTCCTCAGAGGCATTTTCGGTGCTCACCAATGTGGACTTCGACTTTGGCGAACTGGAGACGGCGGAGGGGACGCGGCCCCTCTCCCAATCCACCTGGTCCGTCTTTATGGAACACCCGGACCGGGACCTCCGCCGCCGGGCCTATCAGCAATTCTACCGGCGGTTTGAAACCCACAAGACAACCCTGGCCGCCCTTTACAGTGGCTCGGTAAAGAACGACGTGATCCACGCCCGGGTCCGCGGCTACCCATCCGCTCTGGCGGAGGCCCTTTTCCCGGACGATGTTCCCCAGGCCGTCTACGACAACCTGGTATCCACCGTAAACGCCAACCTCGCTCCCCTGCACCGTTACTACGCCCTGCGGAAACGGGCCCTCAAGGCAGAAGAACTGCGGCATTACGATGTCTACGTCCCCCTCACCGAAAAAGCGGTCAAGCGGACCACCTGGAACGAAGCCACCGACCTAATCGCCGCCGCCTTGGCGCCCCTGGGGGATGAGTACGTCAACACCCTCCGCTCCGGCCTCCGTTCCCGCTGGGCGGATCGCTACGAAAACAAGGGCAAACGGTCCGGCGCGTTTTCCGCCGGGGGCTACACCGGAGAGCCTTATATCCTGATGAACTATAAGGAAGATTCCATCCGGGACGTCTTTACCATGGCCCACGAGGGCGGCCACTCCATGCACTCCTGGTATTCGGCGAAGTCCAACCCCTTCATGCACTACGGCTACACCATCTTTGAGGCCGAGGTGGCCAGCACCTTCAACGAAGAACTCCTGTTCCGCTACCTGAAGGACCATGCGGACACGAAGGAACTCAAACTCTACCTGGTAAACAAGCGGGCGGACGACATCCTCTCCACCCTTTACCGCCAGACCATGTTCGCCGAATTCGAAAAGCGCACCCACGAGCTTGAAGAAAGCGGCGCGCCCCTGACGGCGGAGCTCCTCCGCGCCGAGTACCGCACACTCCTGGTCAAATACTTCGGTCCCGCAATGGTCTTTGAAACGGAAAGCGACCTTGAGGGCCTCCGCATCCCCCACTTCTACCGGGCCTTCTATGTGTACAAATACGCCACGGGGATCTCCGCAGCCCTTGCCTTGGCAGACAGGGTCCTTGCCGGGGGGGCGCGGGAACGGGACGACTACTTCGCGTTCCTCAAGTCCGGGGGATCGCGGTTCCCCATTGAGTCCCTCAAGGCGGCGGGGGTGGATATGTCTACACCGGCGCCGGTGGAGGGGGCTTGCCGGGCCTTTGGGCGGATAGTGGAGGAACTGGAAGAGCTGCTTCCGCCCCCTGCCCAGTAAAAGCCTTTTTTGATATACTCCTCCCATGAATATTCGGGAACGGCTTACCAACCTGGCCTCACGGCGTATCCTCATCCTGGATGGGGCAATGGGCACCATGGTCCAGCGGTTCAAGCCCACGGAGGCGGATTTCCGGGGTTCCCGGTTTGCGAACCACCCCACGGAACTCCTGGGCTGCAACGACCTGCTCTGCCTGACCAAACCGGAAATAATTTCATCTATCCATAAAGCATACCTGGCGGCCGGGGCTGATATTATCGAGACCTGCAGCCTCAATTCCACGGCGGTGTCCCTGGCGGATTACGGTCTGGCGGACCTTGCCTATGAGATAAGCGCCGCAGCGGCAGCGGTGGCCCGGAAAGCGGCGGACAAATTTTCCACGGCGGATAAACCCCGGTTTGTGGCGGGGAGCATCGGCCCCACCACCCGGAGCGGCAGCATCTCCCCGGATATGAACGAGCCAGGTAAGCGGGCCGTTACCTGGGACGAGTTGGAAGCGGCCTATTACGACAATGCCCGGGGATTGCTGGACGGGGGCGCGGACATCCTGCTGGCGGAAACCCTCTACGATACCCTGAACGCCAAAGCCGCCGCCTTTGCCATTAACCGGCTGCTGGAGGAACGGCATCTCGACATACCCCTTATATTTTCCGCCACCATTTCCGACACCGCAGGCCGGCTCCTTTCAGGGCAGACCGTGGAGGCCTTCTGGGTTTCGATGGCCCACGCAAACCTCTGGGCGGTGGGCCTGAACTGTTCCTTCGGCGCAGAAAAGCTGAAACCCCATATCGCCACCCTTGCCGGCGCCGCCCCCTGCATGATAATCGCCTACCCCAACGCGGGGCTGCC
This sequence comes from Spirochaetia bacterium, assembly GCA_025997675.1. Lineage (GTDB taxonomy): Bacteria > Spirochaetota > Spirochaetia > Treponematales > Breznakiellaceae > Termitinema. The sequence goes on from BNUX01000012.1 coordinate 4,547, forward strand.
CAACCGCTTCGGCGCATACGACGAAACCCCGGAAACCATGGCTGCGGCGGTGGAAGAGTATATGAAGGAAGGCCTGGTGAACATCGTCGGGGGCTGCTGCGGTTCCACCCCGGATCACATCGCCGCCATTGCCGCTGCGGCGGCGAACTACGCGCCCCGGAAGATTCCGGAGATCCCCCGGCGAACGGTTTTGGCGGGGCTTGAGCCCTTCACGGTAAACCGGGAACATGGGCTGACGAAGATTGGGGAGCGGACCAATGTGGCGGGATGCCGAAAATGCCTCAAGCTCATCAAGGATGAAAATTATGCCGGTGCGCTGCCCCTGGTGCGGGACATGATAGAAGCGGGGGCGGAGCTTATCAATGTGGGTATGGACGACCCCTTCCTGGATGCAAAAGCCGCCATGAAGGCCTTCCTCAACCTGGCCCTTGCGGACCCCGACATAACCCGTGTCCCGGTGATGGTGGACAGTTCCCGCTGGGAGGTAATTGAGGCGGGGCTCAAGCTTATCCAGGGGAAGGGTCTGGTGAATTCCATCAGCCTGAAGGAGGGCCCGGCGGAGTTCCTGCGGAAGGCGCGGCTTGCCCGGCGTTACGGCGCGGCGGTGGTGGTGATGCTCTTTGACGAGCGGGGCCAGGGCGCGGAATACGAGCGGAAGATTGAGATTGCCAAACGCAGTTATACTATTTTAGTTGAGGACGGGTTTCCCCCGGAGGATATCGTCTTTGATCCCAATGTACTTTCGGTGGCCACGGGCATTCCCGAACACGACCGCTACGCCCTGGACTTCATCCGCTCCTGCCAATGGATCAGCGAAAACTGCCCCTACGCGCAGATTTCCGGGGGCATAACCAACCTGAGCTTCAGTTTCCGGGGCAACGATACGGTCCGGGAGGCTATGCACGCAGTGTTTCTGAAGCATAGCTTTGATGCGGGCCTTTCCATGGCGATTGTAAACCCCGGTGCGCTCGTTTCCTACGATGCTCTTGACGACGATCTGCGGGACGCCGCGGAAGCTTTGCTGCTTTGCAAAACTTCCAATGCAGCGGACCGGCTCCTGAGCCTGGCCATAGCTACAAAGGATGCCGTTGCGGCAAACGCTAAAGAAAACCCCCTGAGGGGGCTGGATGTGGAGGAACGGGTGGTTCATGCCCTGGTTAAGGGCATCGACGACCATATTGAGGCGGACGTGCTGGAGCTGCGGCCCCGGTACACCCGGTCCCTGGAACTGGTGGAGGGGCCCCTGATGCGGGGTATACGGGAAGTGAGCCGGCTTTTTGGTGAGGGGAAGATGTTCCTCCCCCAGGTGATACGCAGCGCCCGGGTGATGAAGAAGGCGGTGTCTGTCCTGGAGCCTTTTATCGAACAGGAAAAGACACCCGGTGCGGTTGAAGAGGGCGGCGGGACGATACTCCTGGCCACGGTGAAGGGTGATGTCCACGACATCGGCAAGAACATTGTCGGTGTGGTCCTGGGCTGTAACGGATATACGGTGCAGGATCTGGGGATCATGGTTCCCGCCGAGGCTATTCTGGATGCCGCAGAGAAAACAGGCGCCTGTATGGTCGGCCTTTCGGGGCTTATCACCCCGTCCCTGGAGGAGATGGTCCGCACCGCCCGGGAGATGGAAAAGCGGCGGATGACCATTCCCCTGATCATCGGCGGCGCCACCACGAGCCTGGCCCATACTGCCCTGCGGCTGGCCCCGGAGTATTCCGGCCCCGTGGTGTACGTGAGTGATGCGGGGCAATCCGCCTCCGTGGTCCGCTCCCTGCTTTCGGCAAGCGAAGCGCCCCGGTTTCTGGAGGAAATGGAGGAGCGGTACCGGGAAGCGGTGGAGCAGCACGAAAAGATGGCCGCCAAGACCGAGCTTGTTTCCCTCTTAGCGGCGCGTGAGAACCGGGTAAGAGGCGGTTCCGGGCCGGTTCAGGAGCCGGCGACCAAGGGCCTCATCGATGTAAACGGGTATCCTCTGGAACGGGTTATCCCCTACATTGATTGGGACGGGTTTCTGCGCATCTGGAATGTGGATCAAAAAGGAGCGGGAACATTACTTGCGGATGCCCGGAAAATCCTGGACCGGATATGCGCAGAAAAACTGCTTGAACTGCGGGGGGTCCTGGAGATTTTTCCCGCCTGCTCCCAGGGGGATGATGTTCTGGTATATGGCAACAAAGACCCCGTCCGGTTTGCCTTTCTGCGGAATCAGACGAAAAAGCGGGCCGGCGGACCAAACCCCTGCCTGGCGGATTTCCTTCCCCAGGACAATGGCTGGCTTGGTTTCTTCGCCCTCAGCGCCGGGTTCGGGCTGGAGGAGGCCGCCGCCGCGTACCGGGCACGGCACGACGACTACAGCGCCCTGCTCATGGGCACCCTGGCGGACAGCCTGGCCGAAGCCTTTGCGGAGGAGATCCACCACCGCATACGCCGGTCCTGGTGGGGGTATGCATCGGAAGAGGACCATGCGGGAATACGCCCTGCCTTCGGGTATCCCCCCTGCCCGGACCATCAGGATAAACGTATCGCCTTTGAGCTGCTGGACGCGCAGAAACGCTGCGGCCTTACTCTGACCGAATCCGTCATGATAGTGCCTGCAGCATCGGTGTGCGGCATGGTGTTTTCCAACCCCGGGGCCTACTATTTCAGCGCCGCCCCGGTGGGGGAGGATCAGCTTGAGGACTGGGCGAGGCGAAAAGGGATTGGGGTAGAGGAAGCGCGGAAGCGGCTGGGGCGGATTTAGAGGAGATTATTATTAAGAAATTCACTCAGGGGTATACGTTTAAAGTACTCATGCTCGCAGGGTTAATCCTGCTTTTACTTATTCCGCTGAGTATGATACGCGGATTGGTTAATGAGCGGGGAAGAACGGCAGATTCCGCTGAATCGGATATAATGGAGGCATGGGGGAAACAGCTTATAGAGGCGGGACCTATTATAACAATCCCCGGTGTTAAAACAGAAGAAGTTCGTACTAAAACCGAAAAAGACGGGGAAAAAATTGAGATAATTAAAACTCCCTTTACGCTTGTGGTGAGTCCAAAAGAACTGGATATTGCCGCCGTTTTCAAAACCGAGGTGCGGAAACGGGGTATATTTTCTGTGCCCCTCTTTTCAGGGACACTTTCGTTACGCGGCAGTTTTGATCCGGCGATGGCAATTTCAGAACTATTGCCGAATGAAAGCATTTTCTTAAACCAGGCGGAATTAATCATCGCTCTTTCCAGCCAGAAAGGTATCCGCAAAATTAATTCATCAACTTGGAATGACAGCGATCTCTTTTTTCAACCGGGAAATCGCGGGCATGGTTTGGTTAGTTATGGTTGGGATAATAAATCCGGCAGTGGAATATATGCGGTACTGCCTCGCTTTGAAAACAAAGAGGCGGCATTTGATATCAATATAGAAATACAAGGGGGGCAGTATATACGGGTATTACCAATAGGGCAGGATACCCATGTCAGTATTGCTTCCGATTGGAATTCCCCTTCTTTTCAAGGGGCATTCCTGCCGGGTGAATCAACCATTACCGATAATGATTTTTCCGCATCCTGGGATATTAGTTATTTAAGCCGGGATGTCCCGCTTTTTTGGAAGGAATATAAGGATGGTAGTGATTATACCGCTTCATTATTCGGGGTAAACTTTTTCCGTACCATAGATACGTATGCATTAAATACCCGTGCGGTAAAATATGCGATTCTATTTTTGATTGTTCCGTTTCTAACATTATTTTTGCTGGAAATATTCACGAAAAAGCGTATCCATCCGGTACCGTATTTGCTTTCCGGTATAGGCAATGCGGTGTTCTATCTCCTGTTACTTTCATTATCTGAACAAATGTCTTTCTACACCGCCTACCTTATTGCGGCATTGGCGGTAACTATCATGATGACACTTTATTCACGTTCCTTACTGCCGTCGTGGAATAAAAGCTGGTATATGGGGTTGGTTGTAGCTATATCATATATTCTGCTCTATGCGGTCCTGAATGCAGAATCTTACGCACTGCTTATTGGTTCTATTGGTACTTTTGTAGTAATAGCCTTAGTTATGTTTCTTACCCGTAAGCTTGATTGGTATGGAGAAGAATAACCTGTTTGACCATTCACCCTGGGAGCCGGTCCTGCAGGCCTCACCCCTGCTTCAACGACTGCTTAAAAAGCGCCTCCGCATCCACCTGCTTGTCAACCCCGAATGCCGGTGTATTCCCATCGCCGTTCACGCTGCGGAAAAGCGCCCCGGAACGGTCACCGGAGTAGGCCCAACTGCCGTCGTTGTTTACCAGATTATCCAAGACCACGGTTACCGCCAGGGTGTAGAAGAGCAAGCTGGCGTTGGTCTTTTTTTTACCCAGCAGGGCTCCCAGCCGGGTAGACACCGGATTGGGAACCTGGAAAACATAGGGGGCCCAAGGGTTTTCAATGCCCTCGCAGTGGGCACCCTCACAGTGGGGAGTTCCTCCCCCCAATTTAAGATCCTGTTCTATCCCCGCCGCTACCATGCTCAGGTACTTCCGAAGGCGGCGGATTTCCGGGTAGAGGGCGGTGATGTCCTTTTTCTGGAACGGCGGCGGGGCGCTTGCTTCAAACCGGTAGTAGGGCAGGAAATAGAGACGCTTCGTCCAGTGGAGTTCGTTGAGCAGCCGTTTTGCGTAGGGGGAGGTTCGGGACTCGGCGGGGTTGTCCAGGATACGGCAGTATTCGGCCAGACGGGGGAGGTATTCCTTGTCAAAGGCTTCGTCAATGTAGAAATGCCAGTTGGTCAAAATATCCGTCATGGCTGCCTCGATATCCTCCGCAGCGCCTGAGGGATCAACCACCGTGCTAAAGCGTACATACCGGAGGCCGATCAGGAGGTCCTCCAGGATTCGGGTCAGGATCATCACCTGCTGGAGGGGGTCCGTGGGGGGGACGAGGACATAGCTTTTTTCCAGGCCGAAGAGTTTCGCAAAGTAAGGGAAAAAGTCGGGGTATTCGGCCATCCTATCCCAGCCGGCCTTGGGGAATAGGGATTCCAGGGTATCCAGCCCCCGGTCTACCGCCTTCCGTTCAGCCTCCAGGGCGGGCCGGTTATGTTCGGCCCCGGGAGCTCCGTCCTCCGATTCCTCCCCGGGGGCATCTTCCCTATTCTGCTTTCCAAGGACCATCTCCTCGGTAAGCTCCGATTCTTTGAGGATGTCCTGGGGCGGCAGGCGATCCTCATCGCTTATTTCCAGGAAGGCCATAAACCGGTTGCGCCGTTCGATAAAGAAGGCATTATAGAGGAGGAACTTATCCGACAACAGTTTGAGGAGCAGAGGATACAGAAAAAACCGTATGTCCCGCCGGATGAGGTCGAATGCGACCATGGCGGAACGGATGAGTTCCTGCTGTTTGTTAAGGGCCTCCGTAGGATTTTCAATAAAGAGGAGCCGGTACAGCAGACGGTATGTTTCCTTGATATGATTGTCCAGATCCAGTTGTTCCACCAGAACCAGGGGTTTATAGATGGCCTTGAGGATCCCCGTAAAGTCCTCAACATGGGCGCTCCGGGGATTCGCCTGGAGTTTCGCCATATCTCCGGCGATTTTTTCAATATCCCACTGGCGGAATAGAACCACTATCCCATAGGCGGCGGGGGATATCCGCTTGAGCCGTTCGTTCCGTAGCGGGTTATTCCGGGGCAGCAGGGTCCGGGTGGCGGTAACCAGCAATTCAATGTGCTTATAGTATTCGTTCATCCGTTTGTTTACAAAGACGGCGCTTACCATATCCGGTGGTTTTTTGAAGGGGGACAACAGGGAATGAAGGACCTGGAACAGGCTTTTTATGTCGAATTCCGCTGAACCGCAGAGACGGTCCATTTTTACCCGTTCCCAGTAGGATTGCCTGAAGGGCCGGGCAGGATCATCCGAGGGGTTCGACTTCTTCGGGGCCTTGAGCCTGTCTTCAATTGACGTATCCGTATCCGCCGGTCTCCGCCTGGGCTGACGGCGGGCGCCGTCGGGCCTGCCCTTTACCAAGGGTCCCTTGCCGGGCCGTTTAGCCGCCTCCGGGCGGGACGCCTTTTCAACGCCAACCTCCCCCCCAAGAACCTGGGCCAGCCGCTTGGCCTCCGCCGGATCAAAGGAGCCTAATTTATCCCGTACCCGGTCTAACTCGCCGGGCTCATAGACGGCCTTATTTTTTGCCATACCCTATACCCGCAAATAGAGCTTTTCACCCAAGCCCCAAAGATTACGGACCGGGATTTGTTCGCCATCGGAATTCACCAACATGCCATTATAAAAACCTAGGGGGGTATCATACTCCCATCTGGTGAGGAACAGATTGAAGGCACTCCGTATGTGCTCCTGGGGGGTGAAGGTAAGATCCACCATCCCCTCCACATCCTGGATGACCCAATCCTTTTCAACCCCATCGGGCCTGGTTATCCGTACCGGCGGAAGGGGTGTCATACGCCCCCCTTCTTGCCAAAGAACATTCTCATTGTTCTTGAAGGTCTCCTTGGTCTGATTTTCGGCAATACTGAAGCCGAACCGGAGCGTTTCGGCATTACACCAGGTTGAACGCATCCGGTAGGGGAAATAGCCCTTATAATCCCGGAAAATTCCCTGGGTTTTTGCCGGGTCCAACGAAATATGCCGCCCCCCGAACACCATATCCCCCCGGACCGTCGAAAAGGTCTTATAGGTGTACATGCTGCGCCGGTCGGAAAAAGGCAGGTTCACCGCTATGGGAGGTATCTTCAGAGAATTCAGGCAGTACTCCAGATGGGCGGTAAAGGAAGGCCTTTTGAGGGTTGCCTCGATGTCCAGGTCTACCTTAATCGTACCGGCGTCAAGCCAGTTATGGATGCGGAACAGGAACCCGTAGGAACTGCTGTACACCGAGGAATTCCAGAGACTTCGGGGCAGGCGCCACCCGCCGATGGGTATAACCTTATTAAACCGCAGCAGTTCCCCGCTATCCTTATCGTAGAGGATTACCTGGGCAATACGATAATATTTAATATTTGCCAGAAAGGCCCGGAGGTAGATATGATCGTCCTGGAGGGCGAAGGTTTCCCATTCCTTTACCCGTAGATCCCGCAATCCCCGGGGCAGGGGAAACGAAAAGGGCCGCTGGACTTCCAGCAGATCCACTTCACCGAAGGCCTCTTGCCAGGTTCCCGGCACCGGCGTACCATTTTCGATTGGCGTCCCTCGGGAGGCCAGAATTTCCCTTGAATACATTTCCTTCAAGTATACATAATTTTCAACAAAAATCTTAAAAATTCTTTGATTTTTTGTATGGACGCCGTTGACACACTACAGATAGAGTAATAGGATACAAGACGACACTAAATAGTGCGTATGTTTCATCCGAAATAAATATAACAAATTAAAAAGTTCGGGAGTACTTTGGGGGGGATAATGCCTACGAGGATTTTGAAACGGGACGGACGGGAGGCCCCGTTTAATATTGAAAAGATAACCAATGCCATCTACAAAGCGGGGATGGCCTCGGGCGCTGCGGCTATGCCGATGGATTGGGAGCAAGCTATGGCGCTTTCGGAACGGGCCGTAAGCCGACTTGAGGCGGCTTATAAGGGCCGGGTTCCCGGGGTGGAGGAGATTCAGGACACGGTTGAACAGGTGATGATTGAGAGCGGTCAGGGTATTGCGGCGAAGAAATTCATCCTGTACCGGGCGGAACGGACCCGGATCAGGGAAATGAATACCCGGCTCATGCGGACCTACGAGGAATTGACCGTAAAAGAAGCTAAGGACACCGACCTGAAGCGGGAAAATGCCAATATCGACGGCAATACCGCTATGGGGCACATGCTTAGGTACGGTTCCGAAGGGGCCAAGCAGTTCAACGAGCTGTTTATCCTGAATCCCCTCCACGCCAAGGCCCACCACGAGGGGGATATCCACATCCACGACCTGGATTTCCTCACCTTAACCACCACCTGTTGCCAGATCGACATTAACAAGCTCTTTTCAGGCGGCTTCGGGACCGGCCACGGGGCTATCCGGGAACCCAACGACATCCGCAGTTACTCGGCCCTGGCTTGTATAGCCATACAGTCGAACCAAAACGACCAGCATGGGGGCCAGAGCATCCCCAACTTTGATCGGGGGCTGGCGCCGGGGGTGGCAAAGACCTACGTCAAAATGTACCGGCAGAACCTGTTTAAGGCCCTGGAACTCCTGGCTTACCCTCAGGCGGAAGCCCTGGAAGCTGCCCTCCAAGCGGAACTTTTTAAGGGGTCCCTGCGGCCCAAACTCGGCGGTTCCGAAGAGTACTGCCAGGTCGAAGCGCTGATACTGACCCGCAGCCTGGACGCCGACACTATCAAGCGGGCCCAGGACTTTGCCTTGTCATCGGCCCTGAAGGAGACGGAGCGTAACACCTATCAGGCAATGGAGGCGCTCATCCACAATCTCAACACCATGCACAGCCGGGCGGGGGCGCAAATCCCCTTTTCTTCCATTAACTATGGTACCGATACATCCCCCGAAGGCCGGATGATTATCCGCAACATCCTCCAGGCCACCGAAGCCGGGCTGGGTGACGGGGAAACTGCGATTTTCCCGATCCAGATTTTCCGGGTAAAGGAGGGGGTCAACTACAACAAGAGGGACCCCAACTACGACCTCTTCAAACTTGCCTGCCGGGTCAGTTCCAAGCGCCTGTTCCCCAACTTTTCCTTCCAGGATGCCCCCTACAACCTCCAGTACTACCATCCGGAACGCCCGGAGACGGAGATTGCCTACATGGGCTGCCGTACCCGGGTGATGGGCAACATCTACGACCCCGACCGGGAGACCACCTACGGCCGGGGCAACCTGAGCTTTACCTCGATAAACCTCCCCCGGCTTGCACTGCGGGCAAAGGGCGACTTGGACCTGTTCTTTGATGAGCTGGACAAAAAAACCGACCTGATAATCGCCCAGCTTATAGAGCGTTTTGAGATCCAGGCTCGGAAACGGGTGAAGAATTTCCCCTTCCTCATGGGCCAGGGGATATGGCTCGATGCGGATAAACTTGCGTGGGAAGATGAAATCCGGGAGGTCCTTAAACATGGGACCCTGAGTATGGGGTTTATCGGCCTGGCGGAATGCTTGACGGCCCTGACCGGGAAGCACCACGGAGAATCGGCGGAAGCCCAAGCCCTGGGCTTACGGATCATCGGCAAACTCCGCAGCCGCATGGACGATGCTTCATTGGAAAAGAAACTCAACTTTTCCCTCCTCGCCACTCCGGCGGAGGGCCTTTCCGGGCGCTTTGTCAAACTGGACCGGGAAATCTTCGGCGCCATCCCCGGGGTTACCGCCCGGGACTACTACACCAACAGTTTCCACGTGCCGGTGTACTACCCCATCGCCGCCCTGAAAAAGATAGCGGTTGAGGCCCCCTACCATGCCCTAACCAATGCCGGTCACATCAGCTACATCGAACTGGATGGGGATGCGTCCAAGAACCCCGAGGCCTTTGAGAAGATAGTCCGGGCTATGAAGGAAGCGGGCATCGGCTACGGCAGCCTGAACCACCCCCTGGACCGGGACCCGGTCTGCGGTTTCCGGGGCATCATCGGCCAGACCTGCCCCAAGTGCGGCCGCGTTGAGGGGAACACTCCCTTTGAGCGGATCAGGCGGATCACCGGGTATCTGGTGGGAACCCTGGATAGGTTTAACAACGCCAAACGGGCGGAAGAAAAAGATAGGATAAAACATTACCATGTCGACCATCCCGCAGCCTCTTAACGAAGTATACGGCCTGCCGGTCGTCAGCGACCAAAGGGACGCTGACGACCTATCGGTCGTACTCACCATCGGCGGCATAGAACCGGAGTCTATCGTAGACGGTCCGGGTTTCCGCTACACCGTGTTCGTCCAGGGCTGTAACCTTAGCTGCCCCGGCTGCCATAACGCCTGCCTGCAAACCTTTGAGGGGGGCCGCAGTATTACGGTGGATGAAATCCTGGACGCCATCGGGGACAATCCGTTATTGGAGGGCCTCACCCTGTCCGGCGGCGATCCCTTTACCCAAGCCGGGGCCTCTGCCGTCCTGGCGGAGGAGGTCCGGGCTATGGGCCTTTCGGTGGTGACCTACACGGGCTACACCTTTGAGGCGCTCTGGCTGGCGAACAGGCCGGACTGGCGGCGGCTCATCATGGCCACCGATGTCCTGGTGGACGGCCCCTTTATCCGGGACCTGCGCAACATCGACCTGCGTTTCCGGGGTTCCTCCAACCAGCGGCTCATTGATGTACGGCGGACCTTCGCGGCGGGGAAGATCATCGTGTTGGCGGAGGAGTAAATTCTCCGGTGAGTACATCTTCCTTCGGCAAGGGCGTGTTTTGCGCCGTATCTTCGTATTTGCTTTGGGGGATACTGCCCCTCTACTGGAAACTCTTGTCCTTCGTTTCTCCCCTGCACATTTTGGCATTCCGCATCATCTTTTCCCTCTTCTTTGTGGGCCTCGTGCTGCTGCTGGGGAAGAACACCACCTGGCTCCGGCTTTTTGCGGACCCTAAAAAGCGGACCCTGGTGATCCTTTCGGGACTGCTCATCACCTTAAACTGGGGAATCTACATCTGGGCAGTCAATAACGGCCATACCATAGAATCCTCCCTGGGCTACTATATCAATCCCCTCATTTCCATTCTTCTGGGGCTTATCATTTTTAAGGAAAAGCTGGGACGGCTCCAGTGGGTGGCATTTGCGTTTGCCCTTCTGGGGGTATTGATAATAACCCTGCTGTCCGGAACCTTCCCGTGGATTTCCCTGGGCCTGGCAATCTCCTTCGGGATTTACGGGCTTGTAAAAAAGAAACTGTCCGCAAGTTCCCTTGAGTCCCTGGGCGCAGAAACACTGGCGGCGGCCCCTATCGGCATAGCCCTGCTCATCTTTCCCCTTCACGCCCTGGGGGATCTCGGCGGCCTCTCTCCCCCCGCATGGGCGGCGCTTGTCTCCTGTGGGATGGTGACGGCCCTCCCCCTCTATTTGTTCGGGCAGGGGGCTAAGCTCCTGCCCCTTTCGACGGTAGGTTTTCTGCAATTCCTCCAGCCCACCGTGATGTTCCTGATGGGGAGGCTGGTGCTTAAGGAGCCCTTCCCGGCGCGGAATTTTGCGGCCTTCGGGTTTATATGGGCTTCGGTGATTATCTATTCGGTGTCCCTCAGGAAGGGGGCGGCTCTGAGAATATCCGAAGAAATCGCGGGACAAAAAAGCTCTGCGTAAAAAACGCCGACTGCAAAAAGTGCCTCGCCTCCAAAGGTGGGGCACTTTACAATTAATTGGTTTTTATAAATTCTTCAAAATCAATTTTAATCATTTTCCACATCTCATCGAGATTTTTTATTAATATTTCCATCTCATTCCATTTTAATTCAGAACTATAGGAATGTCTTATAAAATGACGAAAGTACATATATTTTTCCATTTGTTCTTTTATGTCTTTTCTAATAATTGGAATGTTTTTTGAATTTGTACCAAACATTACTTCAAATAATGTAATATTTGCGCCGCTGCGGTTATTTCTATAAAATCGGGCTCTCTTATTTTGCATAAATCTAACAAAGGCTGTGCGTCATTTAACAGTTTTTCTATCCGAGAAATTTCATGCTCGATTTTTTCTTTTGCGTTGTTATCCAATTTCAACCACCTCTCCCAAGCGATTTAAAAGAGAATAAAAATCTTCATTATTGTCAAAATCAACAATATCAATATCGTTATCTATTGCAAAATATGCTTTTGCACATATTTCAAAATATCTTCCCTTAGGAAAACCTTTTATACCAATATCTATATCAGAATCATCTCTGATTTTCCCCGTAACCAGAGAACCAAAAAGGTAAATTGACTTACAACCTTCATTTTTGAGTAAACTTGTAACTACTTCAACATCTTTTCGATATTTTTGAGGAATATCAGGTATCATACTTATATAGTATCATGTTTTTTTATATTTTGCCAATGGTTTTACCAAAAATTTCAGCAATTCAAAGTATCAGCCTTCGGGTTTATATGGGCTTCGGTGATTATCTATTCGGTGTCCCTCAGGAAGGGGGCGGCTCTGAGAATATCCGAAGAAATCGTGGGACAAAAAAGCTCTGCGTAAACGGTTCAAAGCCCTGCCTAACCCATTTTCAGGTTCCCGGAGCTAAACGCTGGTATCAGAGAGCTAAACACTAGTGGCAGAGAGCTAAACACTAGTGGCAGAGAGCTAAACACCAGTGGCAGAGAGCTAAACACTAGTGGCAGAGAGCTAAACACTAGTGGCAGGGAGCTAAACACTAGTGGCAGGGAGCTAAACACTTGTGGCAGGGAGCTAAACACTTGTGTCAGGGAGCTAAACACTTGTGTCAGGGAGCTAAACACTTGTGTCAGGGAAAAACAGTATGCGGACCGTTGGTTCGCTTCCCCTCCATCTTCACCCTGAACTTGACAATCTCCGCGATTAGCTTGTGGGGTATCGGCTTATCCAGGGGCAGTTGTATCGCCCCTTTGGAAGTCTTGTAGTCCGTCAGCTTCGGGCCAAAGACTTCCACCGCCTCGGCGCCGGGGTAAAGGCCGATGTGGTGTTTCGCGGCGGCAAAATGGATGAGGTTTTTGCCCTGGTAAAAGGTGGGCATTTGCCAGGAGATCTTTTCCACGGCCTCCGGGGCCGCCTTACGTATGGTTTCCCGAACTTCCCGGAGAAGGGTTTGCACCGGTTCCGGGTATAGGGCGATATACTCATCAATGGTGGAGCAGGTATTTTTCTCCGGTCTATTTTGCCTTGCCATTTTCTGATTGTAGACACAATTTTCATTATATGCCATAGTCTGGTATGGAAGCCCGCAACATTTTCCAAAATATTTCCCCCATAGATCACCGGTACTCAATTTCCGAAAAACCCCTGTTCGATGCCCTCAGCGCCTGGATTTCCGAGGAAGCGTCCATCGCCTCCTGCGTGAAGGCCGAAATAGCCCTGGTTATTGCCCATCTGAGTGTCCGGGGCGGCCTGACGCCGGCCCTGAAAACGGCGCTCTTAGCGGCGGAGGCGAAGATAGAAAGCGATGCGGTCTACGCCGAGGAAGAAAAGACCAGGCACAACATCCGCGCCCTGGTGAATGTCCTTAAAACCAAGGTGCCCCCCGAAACTGCCCCCCTGGTACATCTGGGGGCCACCAGTGTGGATATTCTGGATACCGCCCTGTCCTACCGTATGCGCGGGGTTACCGGGGCGGTGGTCCTGCCCCAATTGAGGAAGCTGGAATGTTTGCTCTGCGATTTTGTGGAGCGGGAGGCGGAAACCCCGCAGGTGGGGCGTACCCACGGCCAACACGCGGTTCCTATCACCGTGGGCTTTGCCCTGGCGGAATACGTTTCCCGGCTGGGGAAGTCCATCCTGGAAATACAGCGTCTTGCGGCACAGCTTAAGGGGAAACTTGCCGGGGCGGTGGGGGCTTATAATGCCACCAGCATGATCGTCAAGGACCCGGAGGAACTGGAGCGGCTCTACCTGGCCGAACTGGGGTTGGAGCCTTCGGAACATTCCACCCAACTGGTGGAGCCCGAGTACCTCCTGCGGCTCCTGCTGGAATTCAACGTGGCCTTTGGGATCATCGCCAACTTGGCGGACGATCTCCGGAACCTCCAGCGCAGCGAAATAGGGGAACTCCGGGAGGGCTTTTCTGCGGATCAGGTGGGAAGCTCCACTATGCCTCAAAAACGCAACCCCTGGAACTCGGAACACGTTAAGAGCCTCTGGAAGGCCTTCATGCCACGGGTTACCACCTTCTTTATGGACCAGATAAGCGAACACCAGCGGGACCTGTCCAACTCGGCGAGCCAGCGGTTTATCGCGGACTATGTCGCGGGGTTCTGCATGGCGGTGAGCCGTATGGCGCAGGTTTTGCAGGGGCTGGGGGCGGACCGGGAACGGCTGCTCTGCAACCTGCGGGGCGAGACCGGTATACCCGGCGGGGTCCTGGCAGAACCGGCCTACATCCTGCTTGCGGAGACCGGCGTTTCCGACGCCCACGAGGTGATACGGAAGATTACCCTGGCGGCGGAAAGGGAGCACAGCAGTTTTGCTGCGGCCCTGGCGAAGGAGGAGGATGTCCTTTCCCGGATTGGGGGCAAGATGGCGGAACTGGGGTTGGTTAGTAATGCTGCGGATGCCCTCTCGTGGTTTGAGAAACCTGAACAGTACAACGGGCTTGCGGTGAAGAAGGCGAAAACCCTGGCCGCAAAGTACCGGGCCTTAATGGAATAAAAAAATTATTAGGAGATTGTAAGTATGTTTACCGAAGCCTTATCCTACGATGACGTTCTCCTCCTGCCGGGCTACTCGGATGCCCTGCCGAAGGATTGTGATGTGTGTACCACTTTGTGCAAAGGGGTGGACCTGAATGTGCCTATCATTTCCGCCGCCATGGATACGGTGACCGAGGAGAAGCTGGCCATCGCCATTGCCCTGGAAGGGGGTGCCGGGGTGATACACCGGAACCTTGGCCCCGAAGAACAGGCCCGGCAGGTGTCCGGCGTAAAGCGGTACCTCAACTGGATTATCAGTTCCCCGGTTACGGTGATGGAGAATGCCCTCATTCGTGATGTAAAGGCCCTACGGGATACTTACCGGGTTTCCGGGATGCCGGTGCTGAACAGGGACGGGCAGCTTGTGGGGATTATCACCAACCGTGACCTGCGGTTTTGCGAGGACGATTCCCTGGCGGTGGCGGATGTGATGACCAGGAATCCCGTGACCGAACAGGGGGATCCTTCGGTTTCCAGCGCACGGGAGAAGTTTGATAAACACCGGATAGAAAAACTGCCGGTGGTGGACGAGGCGGGGCGGCTCACGGGGCTTATCACCGTAAAGGACATGGAAAAACACGCCAGTTATCCCAGGGCGGCCACCGATAAGGGCGGTCAGCTCATTGTGGGGGCGGCGGTTTCCCCCCAGGATTACCCGGTGCGTATGCCCCTCCTTAAAAACGCAAAGGTTGACTTTGTGGTTCTGGATACCGCCCACGGGGATTCAAAGAATGTGATGGACGCGGTGCGGGGCATAAAGGAACAGTTCGGCATACCGGTTGTCGGTGGGAATGTGGCTTCTAAGGAAGGGACCCGCCGGCTTATTGAGGCGGGGGCGGACGCCGTAAAGGTGGGGATTGGACCCGGCTCAATTTGTACCACCCGTGTTGTGGCCGGTGTGGGGGTGCCCCAGTTTACGGCGGTGTGGGACTGCGCCGAAGAAGCGGCTAAGTCGGGCATTCCGGTTATTGCCGATGGGGGGATCAAGTTTTCCGGCGACATTAGTAAAGCTATCGGCGCCGGGGCACATGTGGTGATGATAGGAAATCTGTTCGCGGGGCTCAAGGAAGCGCCGGGGAGCGAAATTATCTACGACGGCAGGATCTACAAGGAATACCGGGGCATGGGCAGCCTGGGGGCGATTGCCGATGGCGCCGGGGACCGGTATCAGATCACCAAGGATGAAACGCCGGTACCCGAAGGCATTGAAGGCCGGGTTCCCTACAAGGGGGAGATGCGGAGCTACCTGCATCAGTTGGTGTCCGGGCTCCGTAAGGGCATGGGGTACTGCGGCTGCAAGACTATTGATGAGTTTAGGAAGTACCGCAAGTTCATACGGATCACCGCTGCGGGTTTGAAGGAGAGCCACGCCCATGACGTGACCATCACCCAGGAAGCGCCGAATTACAGCCGGGTCTAGTGTGCGGGAAGTGATATAATCGGGGGGCGCGGCATCGGCTTGAAAAAATACCTGTTTTGGGTAACCATACGGATATGGAAGTAATTATCCTTGGTGATGATCTGCTCCGGCAAAAGGCGGAACCGGTCAAACCCATAAATGCGGCGACCGCGAAGCTTGCGGAAGAGATGATCGAAACCATGCATCAAAGCAAGGGGGTCGGTTTGGCGGCCCCCCAGGTGGGGATTATGAAGCGGCTCTTTGTGATCCATGTTGACGACGACATCCCCCGGGTATTTATCAATCCCTCAATCGTAGCCACCTCCCAGGAAACGGTTAAGCAGGAAGAGGGCTGCCTTTCCATCCCCAGGGTATGGGCTGAAGTGATCCGTCCTGAATCGGTGCGGGTGCAGGCCTGGAATGAGAAGGGCCGGCCTTTTACCATCGAAACCGGCGGTATGCTGGCCCGGGTAATCCTCCACGAATACGATCACCTTGAGGGAACCCTCTTTATCGACCGGCTTCCTGAGCTAAAGCGGCAAAAAGTCATCGCCAAATTCGAAAAGAAGCAGCAGGCCTAGGATTATAATGAGGATACTCTTTGCGGGCAGCCCGGCCATCGCCGTCCCTTCCCTCTTAGCCCTGGTCCGGCTAGGCCTTGTGGGGGTGCTGACCAACCCCGATACCAAGCGGGGCAGGCGCGGCGAAGCGGAGCCCACCGATGTGGGGGCCGCTGCGGATCGTCTTTCGGGGGCTCTGCCTCAATTTAAGCCGGTAACACTTGACGGGGCGGTACGGGACGCAATCGCCGCTTTGCAACCGGACTTGTTGGTAAGCTTTGCCTATGGCCGCATCTTTGGCCCCACGTTTTTAAGCCTCTTCCCCCTGGGGGGTATCAACGTCCATCCCTCGCTGCTCCCCAAATACCGGGGGGCCACCCCCATCCCTGCGGCAATCCTGGGGCGGGAACGGGAAACCGGGGTCACCATTCAGCGGCTTGCCCTGGAAATGGACGCCGGGGACATTCTGGCCCAGGAGCGCATCCCCCTTGATGGCCGGGAAACCACGGAGTCCTTGAGTAAAATTGCCGCCGAAAAGGGAGCGGCGCTTCTCCCGCAAGCCCTGGACAAGGCCGCCGGGAGGCGTCAAAATAACGATGAAGCCAGTTATTGCGAGCTTATCCGCAGCGAGGACGGCCTTATCGACTGGTCCCAGGGGGCGGCGGATATTGACGCGAAAATCCGGGCCTATACCCCCTGGCCGCTCTGCCGGACCGTGCACGGGAAGGAAATTCTCTATATTCTTGAAGGGGAACCTTTAGAAGCGGGAGTTCAGGCCGGAACAGTGCCTGGCACTGTCTTAGGCATAGACAAGAAATCGGGTATCCTGGTACAAACGGGGGACGGGATTTTGGCGGTACGGCGGCTCCAATACGCGGCTAAAAAAGCCCTGGCTTGGCGGGATTTTCTGAACGGCGCCAGGGACTTTATCGGGGCCCGGCTCACCGGGTAATGGAAGAGGATAACATGGGGTTGCGGGACCGGTTAAAATTGCCTATAGATAGGGGTTCTATAGAAGGATATGTGGGGAACCATTTGAGGTTCTTCATTTCTCTGGCCATAGGGCTCATTGTTTTTGTGGGCGTCATTGCCCTGGCGGTTTTTTTCATGGCCATCCGGGGGGAAGAACAGACCCTGGTGCCCGATGTGCGGAATATGGAACTTACCGAGGCGCTCCTGGAACTTCAGGTGAAGGAACTGTACCCCCGGATTCAGCTTCGCCACTCCCAGTCCGCTTCAGACCGCGGCAGGGTCCTGGAACAAAGCCCCGAGGCGGGGACCATCGTCAAGGCGGGCCGGCGTATCCGGCTGGTGGTGAGCCAGGGGGTGGTACTCAGCAATGTGGAAAACTATGTGGGCCGCAGGGTAGACGAGGTCAGGATGGATCTTCAAACTCTTTTCGCTTCCACCGCGACGCCCCTTTTATCGTTAAAGGAACCCTTCATGTACCAGTATTCGCCGGAACTTCCGGGGACCATACTGCAACAACGTCCTGAACCGGGGACCAGTATTTCAGGTCCCACGGCGCTGGAATTAGTGGTCAGCCGGGGTTTGGAGAATGAGCTGATCCGGGTCCCTGCCTTAACCGGGCTTTCTATCAACGCCGCCCTGGCAATCATCGGGGACGCGGGTATTCGCTTTACCTTTTCCCCGCGCCCCCCCCGCCGCGGCGAGAATCCGGAAACGGTACTCAGTCAGGCCCCGGCGGCGGAGACCCTCGTTGCGGTCAATACGGAGCTTTCCCTGGTGGTAAGTTCCCCGGTGGAACTTAAGGCAGGGGAGGTCTTTGCGCTTTTCTCCTACACCCTGCCCGTAAACCCCTATCCCCTGCCGGTAAGCCTGGAGGCGATGCTCCCCACGGGGACGCGTCAATCCATAATAACGATGAACCATCCGGGGGGTAAATTCACCGTCCCCTACCGCCTGCCCGCCGGTTCCACCCTGATCCTATCCATGCTGGGCCGGGAGTTATACCGGGAAGAAGTTTCCTTTCCAACGGGGGCGCCCTCTTTGGATCAGCTCTAAAAAGCCGATATATAAGGGAGGAGGCGCCGTGTTTTCCGGAGAACTTAAGGAAGTGATTGTTCAGGTACTTACTTCCTGGCAGGTACTGGTTGTTACCATTGGTATCATCCTCTATATCTTCATCGTTTCCTACGCATCCCAGCTCTACCGCACCGCCCGTCCCAAGGCGCCCAAAGTCGCCAAGCCTAAAAAAGAGAAAAAAGCCGACAAAGTCACCGAGGACACCGGTGAACTGGGGCTGGGGGAGTAGTCGTAATTTTGTTCTTCCACGGAAAATACCGAATCTTTTTTAGCTGCCCGGTTTGGAGCAGCCGCCGGATCATTCCCCTTACATCCACCTCGGACCAATGTAATGATTCAGCGCCGGCCAAAACAGGGATCGCCTCCACCAGAGTGTAAGCCCGGCGGTTTCTGCGAAAAAAGGCAAGGACACTTTCCTCTTCCCGCATCTTGTCCGAGGCCGTGTGATTACAAACATCGCAGCAATCCGATTCGGGCGAATCCCCGCCACCCTCATAGTTAAGCAGGTTCAGCAGCGCTTCCCGCCGGCAGCCCGCAGTATTCCTGCCGTATGAGAACAGCGCCTTCAATCGCAGTTTATCTGCATCCTTTTGCGCCCGCTTCATGATCAGCGCGTCATCGGGCCCCCAAAGCAAAATCGCCTGAGAAGGTAGTCCGTCCCGACCAGCCCTTCCCGATTCCTGGAGGTATGCCTCCACCGATGGCGGACAGTCACGGTGTATCACGGTACGGATATCCGCTTTATCGACGCCCATCCCGTACGCGCAGGTGGCCAGTAGTACTGCGTCGGGGTTTTTAAAAAACCAATGTTCCACTTCGGTCTTTTCCTCCCGGCTTAACCCTGCGTGGTAGAACCGGATTTCATGGGCCCAGGAAAATTCCGTCTCCAATTCATTCCGCAAATACCGCGCCAGCTTTTCCGTCCCGATCCTCGATGAACAGAACACAATCGCCGGCCGCTGATGGTTGATGAGCAGATCCCGCACCGCCAGATCCCGGAGTATGCAGCCCCGCGCAGCATACCAAATGTTACTCCGGTCCGGATTCCCGATGATACGGTGTGCATCAACGCCGCCGAAAATATAGTTCTGGATATTATTTATGACCGGAGTAGAAGCGGTGGCGGTGAAGGCTGTCACCAGGGGCAGCCCTGAGTTGGCATCCGCCTTACCCGCTACGGCCCGGATAATCTCCCCAATTTGCAAATAGCTTGGCCGGAAGCTTTGTCCCCATTCACTCACACAGTGTGCCTCATCAATTACAACATGAACGATGCCGAGCTTTCCCAGTCTCTCCATCACCGTTGGTGTCAGGAGCACCTCCGGGTTGGCAATGATGAAACGGCTTTCCCTGGTTTCCACCTTTTTCCAGATTGCTTCCCGCTCCGTTCGGCTTTGTCCGCCCCGGAGTATCACCGGTGTAAAACCCCGTTCCCGCAAACTCCGTTCCTGATCCGCCATCAGGGAGAGGAGAGGGTAGATCACCAAGGTGGGTCCGTCAAAGAGCATGGCGGGGAGCTGGAAACAGAGGGACTTCCCCGCGCCGGTGGGTAGTATTACTATCTGCCGGCCAAGGACAGCGCGGTCGGTATTGTCGCCGGCATGATCCGTGCCGTTAGTATCGTTATCATCGTCATCACGATCGGATTCTGTTTCGATTTTAGTCCGGTCATTCAGCAAGCCTTCCGGCCAATTAACCGAGGCGCCTGCAGCTTCCGCCGCTAAGAGGATATTCGTCACCACCAGCCGCTGGTAGGGGAACAGGTAGGACAGGCCGAAGAGTTTCTTTACCGCCAGGGTTACCGGGTCCGGCAGTTCAACGGTACGTTCTGCCGATATATTTTCATTCACTTTTTCGCCTCCGGTAGGATATGACGGAAGCGGGAAAATTGCGTTAGTTACGGTAAAAGAATTGTCACATTATTGCAATTTGCTGAGCCGCCTGCACGCCTCTTCCACATCCCCCCGGTGCCCAAACGCGGAGAACCGTATGAAGCTTTGCCCCGCCGGCCCGAACCCCGCGCCGGGGGTGGTGACCACCTGGCACTTCTCCAGTATTTCCGCAAACACCTCCCAACTATCCCTGCCGGGGAAGCGCGCCCAGATGTAGGGTGAGTTGTCCCCACCGATGCAGTTGATGCCCAACCCCTGGAGGGCCTGCCGGATGAGGGCGGCGTTTCCCAGGTAGAAATCGCAGAGCCGGCGGATTTCGGCGAGCCCCTCCGGTTCAAGGGAAGCCAGTGCTCCCCATTGGGCGATATTGGATGCGCCGTTAAAGATGGTGCCGCAGATCCGGCTCCAGTCGGCGTTGATGCTTTCACCGCCGCCGTATTTAAGTTCCTTTGGGACGATGGTCCATCCAAGGCGCACCCCGGTAAAGCCTGCGGGCTTGGAGAAGGAGTTGACTTCGATGGCGCAGGTTCGTGCACCATCAATCTCAAAGATAGACTTGGGCAGTGCGAGGTCCCTGATGTACTCGGAATAAGCGGCGTCAAAAATGATGACGCTCCCCTTTTCCATAGCGGCCTTCACCAATGCGGTTAATTGATCACGGTTGGCGGCGGCCCCGGTAGGATTGTTGGGGGAACAAAAATAAAAAAGTCCGTCCCTGGGCAGTTTGGAAAGGTCGGGAAAATAGTTATTCTCCGCAGTGCAGGGGAGATAGGTGATGCCCTTATAGCCCGAGCCCTCCCAGCCACCGGCTGCGCCAATGAGCACCGAACCGTCAACGTAAACCGGGTAGGATGGGTCCTGAACCGTCACCTTGGTTCCCGCCCCAAAGAGAAGCTGGAGCCGCCCAATGTCGCACTTGGCCCCATCGGATATAAAGACCTCGTCCGGGGCAAAGGCCCCTCTATAGAAGACTTCGGAAATCCGCTTCCGCAGTTCCTCGAAGCCCTCATCGGTATACCCCACATACCCCTCCGCAGTACCCAGCCGCTTAGCCCCGTTCACCAGCCCCGCGTCGATATGGGGCAGTATGGGCTCGGTGGTATTCCCCACACCTAAACTGATGATCTTTGCCTCCGGATGGGCCGCAGCGTATTCCCGCCGCCGCTTTGCAATCTCGGGAAATAGATACCCCGCTTTAATGTTAGCAATACTAGGATTTCTCTTTACCATTTCTCACTCCCCATTCTTAAAATCTTCCAACGCAACTCTATCCAGGGTGGCGAACAGATCTTCTACCGTTTCTCTGCGGCGTATCTGCAATACCGATCCGTCAGGCCGGAGCAGCAGTTCCCCGCAGCGGAGTTTGCCGTTGTAGTTAAAGCCCATGGCCCGTCCGTGGGCGCCGGCATCGTGGATCACCACAAAGTCTCCCTGTTCACCGATCTCGATCAACGGGAGCTGCCGCTGAACCGCAAACTTGTCGTTGTTCTCACAAAGACTACCTACCACATCGTAGGTTTCCGTTAGGAGTGCAGTTTCCTTACCCGGGATGGTGATGTGATGGTAGGCCCCGTAAAGGGCGGGCCGCATAAGGTCCGCCATGCAGGAATCCAGGCCAATATAGGTACGGTAGATATTCTTCCGGTGGATCGCTCTGGTCACCAGCCAGCCGTAGGGGCCGGTGATCGCCCGCGCCCACTCGGTGTGTATCCCTAAAGGGTCCAGTCCCGCAGGAACAATAATTTCGTCATAAGCTTTTCTGAGACCCCCGGTAAGGTAGTCATAATCAATGGCCGCCTGTTCCGGTCTATAGGGAATCCCCGCACCGCCCCCGAGGTTTACAAATTCCAGGCGGATGCCGGTCTTAGCCTTAATCTCCGCTGCCAGATCAAAGAGCATACGGCCGGTCTCGATGTGGTAATCCACGTTAAGTTCATTGGAGGCTACCATGGTGTGCAGGGCAAACCGTTTAGCCCCCTTGTCCCGTAGCAGAGGAAACGCCGCCAGCACCTGTTCCCGGGTCAGGCCGTACTTGGCTTCCTCGGGTTTCCCGATGATGGCGTTCCCCGTTTTGAGGGGCCCCGGATTGTAGCGGCAGGAAATAAGTTCCGGAATACCCGCCGTCCTTTCCAGGTATTCAATGTGGGTAAAGTCGTCCAGGTTGATCACCGCCCCCAGGTCCCGGGCCGCCGCATATTCCCGTGCCGGCGTTTCGTTGGAGGTAAACATAATGTTTTCCCCCTTGATACCCGCCATATCCGCCAAACGCAGTTCCGGAAGGCTCGCGCAGTCCGCCCCAAAGCCTTCGTCCGCCAGGATTTTCAGGATGAAGGGATTGGGCAGCGCCTTTACCGCGTAGTGTTCTTTATAGGAAGGAAATACCGAAAAGGCTTTTTTAAGCGCCCGCGCATTTTCCCGTATGGCCCCCTCATCGTAGATATAGAAAGGAGTAGGATAACGCAAAGACAGCTCATCAAGCTGGGGCTTGGTTAGGGGGAATCGCTTTTCACTCATAGAATATGCTCCAACAGGATTTTTATACCAATACTAATTAGAATGAGTCCGCCAATAATCTGTGACCCGGTTTCAAAAGCTAACCCAATCTTTTTTCCAAATTCAAAACCAAAAAAACACACAGCAAAAGTAATGCATCCGATAATCAATGCGGGAATCCATATATCCTGATTTACCATACTAAAGGACAGACCAACCGCCAGTGCATCAATGCTTGTTGCCAGTGCAAGTATAGTAAGATTTCCAATATTCTGAACGTCAATGCTTTTTTCTGAGCTTGTTGCCTTGTTTTTTCGGGGTAGCGCGCCAATAAGCATTCTGCCTCCGATAAAAGCCAATAACGCAAAGGCTATCCAATGATCAAATGCCTCTATATATGAAACAAAGGCTTTCCCAAGAAACCATCCAATGACGGGCATGATGAATTGGAAAACACCAAAAAAGAGAGAGCCCCTGATGATATGACCTATTTTTAAGTCCCTATTGCTTATGCCCGAACTGACCGAAACCGCAAAGGCATCGAATGAGAGGCTTAGGCCAATAAGTATGATTGAAACCATTTGACTATTTTACCCGATTTCAAGCGCCGTGACAAGAGCTCGCTTATTCGGCAGCTTGGTTATGCGAAGTGGCCGTACTTCATATATTGGCGGTATATATTAATTCAGACGGAATTGCCTTAAAAAAATTTGTATCTAATGTCCATATTTTTGAATCAGTTTTTAGTCCATGCATTATTATTATTGAATCTATTAATCCAACTCCTTTATCTATTAATTTATTTTTATGGGAATATATTCCAGCCGATATTATTATTTCCGTATCCTTGTCTATTTTTGGCAAATGTTTCCAGTAATCTAAAATAATTTCCTCCTCTCTTTTGTTTTTAACCCCCTGTAATAATTCTCCAAAAACAACTTCTACTGCCATTATATCCATTTTAGTCAGCATTTGAGAAATGGGATCAAAATAATTTTCATTTTTTCTTAAAAATTCAATCCATACTGATGTATCAAGTATTATCAAGAGGGGAACCTCCGGTTGAGTATCATACTTTCCTATTTACTTCGCGAATTTTATTTCCGGAATTTATGATAATAGGTTCTGTTGAGATTTTTTGATTAAGTTCTTTAATATGATACATGTCAACCCAATCCTTTAAAGCAATAGTTATTGCCTCGGTGACCGTTGAGCCGTGGGTATATTCCCTAACATTATTTACCAAATCATCCGCCAATATTGCCGTTACCTTCATATGATATATGATACGATATAATATCGTATTTGTCAATATTTTTTAGCAAAAATTTCATATTTTATTAAGCGTATACTTTTTTATACATATTTATCAATAATATTCTTTCAGCAGCTTGGTTAAGTGCTGTTTTTGCTTGCTTTATAATATATTATCCTAATATTTTTTTATATGCACTTTCAAATAATTTTACAAAATCTTTTGTTTTTGTTACTCCAGGTTCAATATAATATAATGCCTGTTTCCAACTTGTGTCATATTTGGTAAACTTTTGTTCAAATTTTTCTGCTTCCTCTTTTGATATTTTAAAACAAAATGCAAATGATTTTGTTCCAACCCAATTAATGCTAAAAGCATTAAAGAAACCATATTTAAATCCACAATAATATTTATTAAATTTCTTTTCCAATTGCCAATCCTTTTCTTTAATCAATTGTTCAACTTCATTAACATATTTCATAAATTCGGGGACACTATTTAAATTACGTTCTTTTTTATAATATTTTTCGTCATATACTTCTTGTCCAGAAACAGGTTTAACTTTTTTAATTTCCTTGTCAGCTTCCAATTTATTAACAAAAAGAAGTTTAGTATCATTGTCCAAATACTGCTTAACTTCAAACAAATCCACAGAATAATTTATTTTATCAACAAAATTTAGTGTTGAATTCAAAATTTTAGGAGCAATTATAACAATTCTTACTTCGATATTGTCCCAATTTATGTCTAAATCTTCTGGTTTATTTTTGCATTCAAGCCATAAAGATCTTATTGAATCCGGGTATGTTTCTGCCCATAATGCATACTCCAATACTTGTGGAATTACATTCGCATCGACGGTAATATTTTTCATTTCAATTATGCATATATTGCCATCTTGATCTATACCAATTATGTCAGGAATTCCTGATTTATTACTCCCTCTTACCTGCCTTTTTATGGGAAAAATGTCTGTGAGTATTTCAGGTGTATTGAATACCAATGTTTCAAATTCTTCTTCTGATTTGAATAACGTTTGAGATATAACTCTTGTATTGGTCTTATTCTTTACTATTAAAGTCTCCATAATTT
The DNA here is from genome assembly GCA_025997675.1 of Spirochaetia bacterium. Taxonomy (GTDB): domain Bacteria; phylum Spirochaetota; class Spirochaetia; order Treponematales; family Breznakiellaceae; genus Termitinema. Next base: position 29,559 of record BNUX01000012.1, read on the forward strand.
CCTCACCTTACAATAGTATAACATTATTTTACAGAAAATGTCAAGCAAAAATTTCGCATAACTATATATATACGCAACTTCCTTCGCCTAAACCCCCAACCCTGCGATATATACGCAACCTTCACTCACCACCTGCTGCCTCTAAAAAAAACGCCCGGTCTATGGCAAAACCGGGCGCTCCACGTGAGTCTGTGGCGACTTATCCAGTCTACGTAAAATACACCGGGTACATTTCGCTCCAAAGGCCTTTGTCGTTCGCGTTGACTACCCAGCGGGCCCAGAACCATATCCGGGTTCTCCGCTGCTCTTCAGTGCAGGTTCTGACCAGGGGGGATTTGGTGGCTATCTCCGAACTGGTGTAATCATTCACACTCAGCGGCCTGTCTGCGCTGTCTTTGAAACGCATCTCCAGGTATTTGGCGCCGACAGCCTTACCCTGCCGTGCAGACTCTGTACCCTTGAACCGGAACTTGATTTGGCGGGTAGCGGTTTCTACCCACAGGATCGGGGGATTACTCCAGCCCGGTCCCGGCTTGGGTTTCGGGCCAAAGCCCATTTGCGCCTTCTGAGCGTCACTTACCAGGGGGTTATAGAGGAGGTGAGTCCTGGCGAATGCCGCCATGAGCGTCCGTGAGGCTTTTCGGGCCACATTCATGTTGTCCCGGTCAACCTTCCCGGAATTGGGGGTGATAAAGACCAGCCATGCCTGCATGAAAGGCGCAATACCGGCCTGCAGGGCATCGACCAGCGCGGTGGAAATCCCCCAGGCGGTGGCGTTTGCCACGATAAACGGTATGATATAAAAGAGAAACGAGTACAAAAGGATTCCCGAAATGGGGATTAAATGAGTGTCCATTAGGTAACTCCTACTTCTTGAGATTGGAAGCGAACCAACGGTCCGCATACTGTTTTTCCCTGACACAAGTGTTTAGCTCCCTGACACAAGTGTTTAGCTCTCTGCCACTAGTGTTTAGCTCCCTGCCACTAGTGTTTAGCTCCCTGCCACAAGTGTTTAGCTCTCTGCCACTGGTGTTTAGCTCTCTGCCACTGGTGTTTAGCTCTCTGCCACTAGTGTTTAGCTCTCTGCCACTAGTGTTTAGCTCCCTGCCACTGGTGTTTAGCTCTCTGCCACTAGTGTTTAGCTCCGGGAACCTGAAAATGGGGGGTGAACTGCCGTAGGGCGGACGATCCGTCGCGTCAGACGAGACGATAGGCAGGCTTTGAATCGACGATTCGCACGCGCTGGTTATCGGTGGGCCGGCAATCAACCTCCAGGTGAAATTGCCGCTTCTTTAAGGATACTACCATTCACCGGCAAATGCAAGTAAATTTGACTGTTTTACCCATTTAACTTAAAGAAAACCCCGCGATCCCATGCTCCTCCAAAAACGCGGTAAACTGCTTCATCTTCTTTACCGGCACCACCAGCATATTCCCCTCGCAGCGCAGGGCAACGGTTTTAAGCGCCGGATCGGCGAGGAGTTCTGTGCGTAGCTCCTTGTCTTCGGGAAGGCTGTAGACCCGGACATCGTTTCGTTGTTCATCGAACAGACCGGCACGGGCACAAACCTTTTGGAACAGGGCCTTCCAATGGGGGCCGGGGTTGCCATCAATGAGCCGCCTGAATGACACAATCCGTTCTTCAATCTCGTTTTTATTTGCACAGCCCGCAATGAATGATCCGGCGCTTATCCGCCAGCGGTCTTCCCCGAGTTTCCGGCCAATCCGGTCAAGGTACACCCGCCGTTCCAGGGATTTACCCCGTATCGTTACCAGAAATAGTGTTTTGTCCGCGATGGCTTCGTATTTCTGTTCAGGCAAACCCGGCAGCATGTCCGTGATGCCCAGGCACCAGCGGCCAAAATCAGTAACCCTGACCGAATCAAGGGAATCGTAGGGGGACAGGGGGTATTCTTTATCCTTTACGGTCCGGACAAGCGCCGGCTCTTTTTGGGTAATCGCCAAAATCCCCAGACTCGCAAACAGATAGCAATACGCTTTGAATGCGGGCTTGACAATAAAGTCCTTCCGGAAATTTTTGAACGTATAAAAGCCGCCGTAGTTTTTGCTTTCATACACCATGCCGCCGAGTTTAAGGATGTCCACCTTGAGGTTACACTGGGTTTCAAAACCTTCGCCGCTGAAGGAAAATGAATCCCAATTATAGGTAAGGTAATCCGCAAGTTTTCCCGCGTCAAAGCTCCTCCCGTCGTCGGCAAGAAGGTGCAGTATCTCTTTCAGAACCGTCCGGGAATAGGGTAAGGAGGAATACTCATCAAGGCGATACATCGTTTTGGCAAGGTGGTCAAGCAACAGGGATGCATCCAGGACATTCCGGTCCGTCGAGTGGTATTTCTGGGGAAGCCGCGATTCTGTACTGAAAAAATGCCGTATCAACTCCCTCATTGCGGTATAGGGGTTTTCGGGACGGCTTACCTTGGAATTGTTCATTAACATGATAAACCGGGCGGCAATATCAACGCTGTTCGGCGCATGGTCGCCGCCTATGGGGAAGGGTAAAAAACCTGACGCATTCTGCAAATCGGTAATAGTCCCTTTCTTAAAACCCACACGGGCTTTTTCTTTTTCCGGTCCGTCCATCCCCTCCAGGGTTTGCCTAAGCGCATCACAGAGCAAAGGGAACGATTCTACAATAGCGATGCTGTTATTATAGACCGGCTCCTTTTGTGCGCCGTCTTCATTACAGAGACAGTTTTCCAGAAAGGTTTCCGGAAGCGGGACAAACCAGTGCTTGAAGGCCGCCTTCAGATACCGGGGCAAGGAAATGATCGGGTATTCGTAGCATTGAGAAACAAAAAGAAAATCCAAGAGCGTTTCTTTCTTAAAATGCCACTCATCCCGTCTCCAGGGAATATCCTGCTCCTTGTAGATAAGTGAAACACCGTATCGTTCTTCAATAATTTTTGCAGGTACATATTCTTCAAAGCAGGCATACCACAATATACCCTGGGTCAGGGAAGGCAGGGCATAAAACCAGGCGTTAAACTTTTCGATATCCGTAAAGCACAGGGCATTCGCCACTTCGCTAACCAAGGCGGCTTTCAATCTTCTCGGCGCCTCACTCAGACCAAAAAGACAGCGCCGCACTTCATGGAGATAATCCATGTTAAATTGACCCAGCATACCATTCAGTTTTTTCTTTAACTCCTGTTCCGGCGGGAGGATCCTGGGTGTGCGGGTTTCAATCCTTTGAGGAATTTCATTCATCGGAACCTCCTACAAGATACGCTACTTCATCGGGGTCTAAGGTTTTCAAGGATCCGGCGTCATCGGAAAGGAGCGCCCCCACCAGATCCGACTTCCGTTTTTGAAGTTCCATGATCCGTTCCTCAATGGTGTCCCGGGCGATAAGGCGGAAACAGAACACGGGGTTTGCCTGGCCTATCCGGTGGCTGCGGTCCACCGCCTGGGCTTCAGCGGCGCTGTTCCACCAGGGGTCCAGGATAAAAATATAATCCGCCGCAGTAAGGTTGAGCCCCGCGCCGCCGGTCTTTAGGGTCATGATAAAAGCCTTCACCTCCGGGTCGGTCTGGAAACGCCGTACCAACCCCTGACGGTCCACGGTGGCGCCGGTCATCACCAGGTTGGCAATCCCCAGCCCGGTAAGGTCCCGGCTTACTAAATCTACCTGAGCTAAAAAGTTCGTAAAGATGAGGCACTTGTGGCCGCTCGCCGCCAACCCCGCAATCATCTCCCTGATGTACTGCCGCTTCGCCGATGGCCCCAGGTATTCACCCTCCGATTCGGGAACGCTGGCAAGGCGCCGCAGCTCACCAAGGATCTTGAAGATCACCATGGATGACTTGTCATAGTTCTTATTTTTGATGAGTTCCTCAATAGCCTTTTTGTATCCAAGCCGCCGCCGGTGATATATCTCCAGGTGATCCGGCTCCAGTTCGATATAGGCGATTTCTTCCATTTTATCCGGCAGCTCCTTTAGGACATCCCGCTTAAGCCTGCGGAGCATAAAGGGGTAGATCCGCGCCCGGAGATCCCCCATGACGCTTTCGTCGGCGTTATCCTGAATCGGTTTGAGATACTGTTGGACAAACAGTTTTTCTGAACCGAAGATGCGGGGGTTTAAAAACCGGAACAGGCTGTACAGATCCAAAAGGTTATTCTCCACCGGGGTGCCGCTTATGGCAAGCCGGTGCGCTCCCCGGAGGCTCAACACCGCCGCGCTTACCTGGGTGGAGCTGTTCTTGATGTTCTGGGATTCATCCAGGATGATGTAGAGAAAATCAATCTTCCTGAATTCTTCAACATCCATGCGGAGGGTAGCATAGGTGCTGAGGAGAATCCGGAAGTCGGTTCTGTCCGATGCCCTGCGCGCCCTGCCGGTTCCGTAATGCACCGTGTAGGGAAGCTCCGGGGCAAAGCGGTCAAGCTCGGCGGCCCAGTTAAACACCAGGGACTTGGGGCAGAGGATAAGGACCGTCCCCTCCGGCCCATGTCCGCGTTTACTATCTTTGTACAGGGCTCTTAGCAATGCAATTACCTGGATAGTTTTACCCAGCCCCATTTCGTCCGCAAGGCAGGCCCCCATGCGGTGTTCCCGCAGGTAATCAAGCCAGCGGACGCCGTATTCCTGATAGTGCCGGAGGCGCCCCTTGGTAAGGGACCAATCACCTTTTCTTTCGGCAATGGTATTGTACCCGGTAAAAAATGCCCGGGCCGCCTCCCAGGCCGCGCCGCTTATTTCGATGGACTCGTCCTGCATGATGAGGGGGACATCGTACCAGGAAAACTCCACCGCTTCATCACCCTTGAGCCGGGACACCAGCCGGTCAAACCGCTGCATGGTACGCTCATCAGGAAAACTGTGGCTGCCGTCCGCAAGGGTGATATATGAATTGTTATGGTATTCATCCATGAAGCCGGCAAAGGTGAAGGTCTCCCCCGCAAACTCCACTACCGCTTCCCCCGTAAGGCCGGCGGGGCCATGTGCAAGGTCGATCTCATCCGGATTCTCCACATCGGTTTCCCCCCCAAGGTAATCAATGCCCCCGCCCATGGAAACACGCAGCATTGGTTTGGAAAAATGGAGCTGGTACGCCCCAAGAACCTGGGTTTCCAAGAGGACAAAGCGCTCCGAAAGTTCCATAATCGATTTCCCTAAGAACGCGGCCGCAAATTCCGGCGCAATGATAAAGCGGTCATTTTCCTCGGCGACCTGAGTCTTTGCGGTTCCCCGGTTTCCCCGGTAGAGCATATTCCTGAAATCCTCCGCAGGCGGGGGCGGGAAGATCACCTCCGCAATACCGAAGGTTCCGGTCTTTTCGTCCATCGTCACCACCGTTACTATTTCTCCGTTTTCCAAAAACAGGGGCGGCAGATCCCGCAGAAGACTGATAGGTCTGACATGGAGATATCCAAATGCATCAATTTCCATAAAGAGGAGTCCGGGCACGGCGTGAGCGGGTCTGACATGCTTAACGCTCCAGTTTTCGTAGCGGATTTCCAGACCCGTGAAGCCCGAAAACACCAGGGAAAGGAAGGCGCACAAATCCCGCCGGGACAGCTCGGTAAAAAGCCAATCCGTTTCGGCCCAGCGCATCCCCAGATCCTCCAGGTGATATATTTTATTCTGATACACCCCAAGCCGCCGGGACAGGGTATAAAATTCCTTGGGCTTTAAGGGAACAAGTGCGTCATCATCATCCACAAGGGTAAGGGAAACGCTCAGGGTTGCCGCCTTTTTTTCGGCGGGTTTATCCGTGTCGGAATCCGTATCGGCAGGATCATCCACATCATGGATGTCCAGGGCGCAGCGGTAAAGGCCGTCCTGTTCAAGGAGGACCGTACCATTACTATCCCGCAGTAATCCTGCGGAAATGGCAAGGCCGGGAAGACGATCCCCGGGATCAAAAAGGGTGTTTGCATCCCCGGTCTTTTCCAGGTTGACGCTATGCACCTGGTCCTGCTCATCGCACCGTGCGCAGAATTCTCTGAGCAGTTCCCGCTCGGTTCCGGTAAAGCGGCGGTAATCGGGAACAGCCGGGCCGCCTTTTAAGCTATTGAACCGGAACACGGTCCGGTTCCCATCTTTCCCCAGGGTAAAATAGAAATCGGCCTTTAGGGAGGCTACCACCTGCTTTTCATCCTGCATTACCGCAATCCCCCCATTAAGCATTATGTAGTGTAATCAAACTTAAAGAATATAGCAAGGGGCCTATTCGGTAACATTATTGAGCCACCGGCCGCTTTTAAGGCGCCAGAGGCCGGGGATCGCTTTGAGCATCTCCTCGCTGCAGAGGCAGAGATAGAGCAGCCATACCGGGGCATGGAAGATAAAGCTTGCGATAGCGGCGGCGGGCAGGGTAAAGAGCCACATAAAAACCAGATCGAAGACGGCGCAAAAAATGGTGTCCCCCCCGGCCCGGCAAATCCCCACCACCATGCTCATGTTAAAAGCCTTGAAGGGGTAGGTGCAGCAGAGGATGATAAACATGGAGGCAGTAAAGCTGAGCACCTGGGGATTTACGTTGAAGATGAGGGGCATAAGCCTGGACAGGAGGAGCAGTATCACTGCCACGCCGGCCCCTACCAGGGTGCTAAACACCGTTATACGGTCCGCATAATCCCGGGCGGTTTTTTCTTCCCCCTCGCCAATCTTTTTCCCGATAAGCACCGCCACCCCGTTTCCAAGGCCCATAAAAACCACCCAGGTCAACTGGGAAAAGGTGGTAGTAATATTAAACGCAGCGATAGCATCGGTGTTTGTACGGGCAAAGATAACATTCTGCAGAGTTATTCCCAGGGACCAGAGGGTTTCATTAATGATTACCGGCGCGGTGATACGGAAAAACAGTGCGGTAAAACTGCCGGAAAGGTTCATAAGTTCCCGGAACTTCCCCGCCGGAGCATAGCCCTTTGTATAACTCACGGTTAAGAGAATTATCATTTCAGTAAACCGGGCAATTACGGTTGCCAGCGCGGCCCCTCTTACCCCCAAGGCAGGGAAGGGGCCTATGCCGAAGATAAAGAAGTAATTAAGGGTAACATTGATGGACAGTGCTATTACGGTGGTGACCATGGCAAGCCGCACCTTTTCTACCGACCGGAGGGTGATGACGAAGACAAAGCTTATGCCGAAGGGGATAAAGGAGGGCGCCAGGGTACGGAGATAGCCGGTTCCCGCTTCAATAACTGCGGGGTCCCGGGAATAGAGGCCGATAATTTTTTCCGGCATGGTCAGGATAAGGACGGTAAAGATGAGGGCCACCGTGGTGTTCAGGATAAGGCAGAGGCCGGTATTTTTTCTAATGCCCTGAATATCCTGCTTGCCCCAGAACTGGGCGGTAAAAATAGCGCCCCCGGAACAGATACCGAAAAGAATGATATTGAAAAAAAAGAAAACCTGGTTCCCCAATCCCACGGCGGCAATCTCAACGGTACCAAGCCTCCCAATCATCACCGTATCAACCATATTCACAAAAGAATTAACCAGGTTTTGAAGCATGATGGGTACCGCGATGGCGAAGAGACTTTTATAAAATTGTTTATCCTTGAATAGTTCCTGAAGTTGCATTACTGCTATAATTCTTCCCAGCGTTGCTGTATATGTTTAGCGGTTTCTTCCGGGCTCTGGTCCTGCTCAAACAGTGCGTATAGCTGCTCCCGGACCACGGCCTCAAACTCATCAACCCGGGGGACGCCGGTAAATTCCCGGACCGTCTCCCCGGCGGTGTATATGTCGTAGGCCTTGGCATAGAGGGGATCATCGGTGACAAAATCCGTAACGTTGTTCCTGTTTCCCGGAACCGCGTGGGCCTTTTCGGCGATGAGGGCGCTCCGTTCCAGAAGGAAGGACAGGAAGGCCCAGGCTTCATCCTTATGTGCGGCGCTCCGGGGTATGCCGAGGTACCAACTGGTCAGACCCAGGACGGGCTTTCCCCCAAAGGATGCTTCGCCGGGGACCAGGGTGATTCCAAAGGAGGATTCCCCCATGCGTTCACGCAGGATATGGATATCCGCCACGGAGGCGATCATCATGGCGGCACGGCCTTTGATAAAATCTTCCCGTTTTTCCGCATCCGTTCTATTAAAGGTACCCGGCAGAAGGAAGTCGTCCTGACGCAGTTGTTTCAGAAAAGTAAGTACGCCGGTAATGGCCGGGATTGTTGAAGGGCCGGAAGCCCAGATCCAGGAAAAAAGGTCCCGGTATACGCCGTGGGGATTATCCGGGCTGAGGGCCAATGCCAGGGCGTAGCGCCCTCTGGATGTATCCGTAACGGCCCGGGCATAGGTGAGTACTTCCGACCGGTTTCTTGGCGGCCGGTCAAAGCCGGCGGATTGCAGCAATTCGACATTATAGAAGAGATGGCTTGTAAAGGATACTAAGGGGCGGCCCCAAGTTGTGTCTCCTGTATCGTAGGTATCCAAGGGTTCAAGGAGATCCTGCATGCCTTGATCCTGAAACCAGAGCGGGTCCAGGCCGAGAATATCCGATTTTAGGGGTGAATCCCCGTTTGCCCTGATGGCGCCCAGGATTTCCGCATAGGACCGGTTATCCAGTTGAATGGTAATATCGGGATTAAGGGTTTCAAATTCCGCCTTCAACGCCGAAAGTGTCCCGGTCTCCATTTCATTCTGCCACCACTGGGTAAAGACCAGGGTCGTATTTTTGTGGAGGTTTATTTTTTTTGTCCCCAGGGCAAAGATGAGCCCTGCGGCCAGTACAATCAAGCCCAGAATCAGCAGTAGTAAATCAAATTTCCTGGTATCTTTGGCACCCAACGATCTATTCATGTATGTTCCCCAACCCGTTTTTATAGTAAAGCAGAAATTCTATATGATGCCAATACGGGCCGCTATCTCCCGGCCTATGTCTCGGGCAGTTTTCCCTTCTGCGGTGATGGTAAGGGCGGCAAATTCCCTATAGGCGGCCCCCCGGCGCGTATGAAGGGCGGCATGGGTTTCCCGGGGATTTTCGGTGTTGAGAAAGGGGGGTAATTCCCCAGCGTTGATCCGTTCCCACGCCGTAGCCGCCGTCACCTCAAGGTAGACCGTCACCGGTGCGGCCCCGGAGGGACGCCGCAATAGATCCAACGCCTCCGGATTATCGATAAGCCCCCCCCCGGCGGCGACAACCATGGTACCGGCCTTTTGCAGGAGGCTTGCCAACGCCTGGGTTTCCGCCAGCCGGAATACACCGGGGCCTTCTTTGTAGAGGGTCCGGGGGCTTTTCCCGGTTTGCCGCTCTATCAGTTCATCCAGGTCGGTAAATCCGGCTCCAAGAAGGTTCGCAAGGACCCTGCCTGCGCTGGTTTTGCCCGAATGTTTCGGCCCGGTTATAAGAATCATCATATATATAGACCTACCATATAGAATAAACTAGTATTAAACCATAGATATGTACGGATTGTGGGTATTGCTGCTTTTAATTTTTCTCTCCGCCCTGCCGGCTCTGGCCGTTTTGATTTGGATACGGGTGCGCCGCTTCCCCATAACGGAGCGTCCCTTCGGGCTGCCGTGGTTTCTTCTGGCCCTTCTGGGAGGCGCCCTTTCCCTGGGAATCGCCGCAATCCTCCAGGCCCAGTTCCCCCCGGTTAATGAAACCACCATAGCCGCACTGCTCTTTAAAATCTTTATCCAGGTTGCCCTGACGGAAGAACTGGGCCGCTTCGGGGTTTTTGTCCTCCTTTTAGGACTTGTCCGCCGCTTTGGCAAAAAGGACCAAAGGTCCACCCCCGCCTTCGACGCCGTCACGGGACTTATTGCGGGCTTGGGCTTCGCGGTGATAGAAACCGCCATGTACGGGGTGGGGAATTTCAGCATTGCCCTGGTCCGGGCAGTCACCGCCGCCCCATTGCACGGCGCCTGCGGTACCAGGGTTGGCATGGCCGTATCCCGTCTCAGGGATGCCCCCGGCATCGCCCTGGTCCGGTTCCTCTACGCCGTTCTAATCCACGGGATGTATAATTTTATGATCATCAGTCCGGTGGTCCACCTGGTTTTCCCCATCCTTATTGCGGTTACCGCGCTTTTATCTTCGCTTCAGCTTATCCGGTATTCCGGGGAAAGGTCCTGAAAGAATTGTCTCTAAAACGGATTTAGGCACTTGACCTTTTTTGGGGAAACCTGTAGATTATTCAAACCATTTAACGCAGGGTAGAGCAGTTGGCAGCTCGTCGGGCTCATAACCCGGAGGTCCTAGGTTCGAGTCCTAGCCCTGCTAAAGTGTGATTCGTTACGGGATAAGGGGCCGGGTGTATGTACCCGCTATTCTTGTCGATTCCGCTCCTACGGGACGGTGTTCCTTACCTACGGAACGCCGTTCCTATCATACGGAACACCATCCCTTAGGTAAGGAACGTCATCCCTATCATACGGAAAGTGCTTTCCTATCCTACGGAACGCCGTTCCTATCATACGGAACGCCATCCCTATCATAAGGAACGCCATCCCTTAGGTAAGGAACGAGGCTCCTGAACCGGAAAACTACGGACTTTTGCCGGGAAAGACCCTTAGGGATTAGAACGGTATTTCCAATATTGCCATGATATACACAAAAACATTGTACCCCCCGTGAGCCCAGGCGATGCCGTGGATGCTTTGCCGCCGGGAAAAAATGAAAAACAGTAGCAGCCCCGCCAGAAAGGCGTAGAGCACGCCCAGAGGGCCCTCGTAGATATGACAGAGGGCAAAAAGGAGGCTTGAAACGGTCATGGCCTTCATCAGACGTATGCCCCCTTCCTTGAACCGGGTAAACAGGTAGAGCCGGAAGTAGGTCTCCTCCAGATACCCGGTGCTGAGACAGGACAGGATCATAACCGGAAAGGCCGCCGGTCCCCGGGGGCCTTCTATGGCAGGGACGGAGACCGGGAAGGGGAGAAGTGAGCCCAGCAGGGTAACCAGGACGCCCAGGACCAATAGGCCGGGAAGGGCAATGAGAACCGTGCCCAGATCCCGGGTGCGGGGCCGTAACCTTCCGCCGGGGTCGGACCGGAGCAGGTACACGATAAGGGCCAGGGAGGGTAGATTATAGGCAAAAATGCGGCCAAGTTCCTGGCTTAGGGAGAAGATGGCCGGAGCGGCAGCAACGGAAGGCGGTCCCCAGGCAGGAAGAAAGAGGACCCAATAAAGGATGAGGGGTTCAATAAATGTACGTCCTTTTGACATGTTTGCCATGCTAGGATATATTTCAATGAAGGTAAAGTATTTTACCCCACGGGGGGCATACCGGGGGCAGGAGTAGTCTATTAAAACGAAAATAACACCGGTTCTCTGGGCCGCCCTGGGAGCCGCACTCACCTACTATGCTCTGCCGAAATTGCCGGAACCTTTTCGGACCTACTGTATTCCGGCCTTGCCGGTCTTCCTTATCGCCCTGGTTTCCCTCATCCGGGTTCTGGTTCCCCGCAGTAGAATCCACCGCCGCATCATCGGCCTCTGCGGGGGGCTCCTCCTTGGCATTGGCGCGGGGGCCTCTTTTCTGGGGAACACACCCCAACTGGGGCTTCCCACGGAAACGGTCCGGGGTATCGGCGGCGTTATGGGGGAGGACCCCCGGGAATCACGCAACGGCCGGGGGATGGGGAACCTCGATTTGCGGGGCGTTACCGGTCCCGGCTTTCTCCGCGCCACCGCCCGGGGCCGGGTCCTGGTGTTCTTCCCTGCGGATGCCCTGCCCCGCCTGCGGGACTTTGGCCGGGGCGCCGAGGTCTTTGTGGAGGGCTCCTTCGTGGAAGGTTCCGATAGTTTTAGCGGCCCCCCGATGTTTCGGGCACAGAGCGTCCATATCGTTAAGCCCCCTCCGGCGAGGGAACAGCTGCGTACGGGGATTCGGCTGGCTATCCTGGACAAGCTGGAAGGGCATATATGGGGCGGCTTGGGTGGGGCGCTGCTGCTGGGGGTGAAGGATAACCTGGATAGCGCTTTGGCCCAAAAGTACCGGGCAGCGGGCTGTTCCCATGTATTGGCCCTATCGGGGATGCACCTGGCAATCGTGGCGGCCCTGGTGGCATTCTTTCTTCGTAAGCCCCTGGGACTCAAGGCTGCGGCAATCCTCGGGGCGGTTCTTATCCTGCTCTATGTGGGCCTCATCGGCGTTCAGCCCTCCCTGGAACGGGCGGCCATCATGTATCTTCTGGGAACCGTTGCGGTTCTGGGTTTCCTTCCCCGGCAGCCGGGGACCAACGGTCCCTTGTCTCTGCTCGCCCTGGCCTTCCTGATCCAGATCACTATCCGGCCTGCTGCGGGGACCAGCATCTCCTTCATCCTGTCCTATCTGGCCCTTGCGGGGATCCTCACCCTGGGCGAATTCTTCCATAGTATCCTCCGGGGGCGGGCGCCGGAATTCCTGGTCCGGCCCCTGTCGGCATCCCTGGGCGCATACCTGGCCACTGCGGCGGTGGTTGCCGCGAATTTCGGCATAGTACGGCCCGTGGGCCTCCTGGCCGGCCTTATCATTATTCCCCTCACCACGGTATTTATGGTGGGCGCTATGGCCGCCCTGGCCCTCAGCTTTATCTCCCCGTTTCTGGCGAATATCGTCGGGATGGGGCTCACCCTGCTCTACTCGCTTTTAGACCATACGGTTTCCCTGGCCGCCCGGGTCCCCGGTATTGTGGTCAATGGCTGGAGCCGGGAGCTCTGCCTGTCCCTGCTGATTGCCGCCCTCTGCCTGTTTCCGGGACGCCCCTACCGTATAAGGAGGCAGGCCCTTGCCCCCTTCACTTAACTACGATTCACCCCAGGCGCTCCGCTCCTATCTGGAACAAAACGGCCTGGGGATGCGGAAACAGTTCGGCCAGAATTTTCTGATAAACCGCGATGCCCGGCGTAAACTTCTGGACGCCTTAGAACTACAACCGGGCGATAGCATTTGGGAAGTAGGCCCCGGATTGGGGGCCATGACGGCGGGACTCCTGGAGCGGGGTGCAAAGGTAAACGCCTTTGAGATTGACCGGGGTTTCATTAATGTCCTGGAAGAATTTTTCGGTGATGTACCCACGTTCACCCTGACCCCCGGGGATGTGCTCAAGACCTGGCCTGCCGCCGAACCGGCCCCTTATTTTCTGGGGAACCTCCCCTACAACATCGCTGCGGCGCTTTTAGCGGACCTTATCGAAAAGGGCCGCTACTTTACCCGGATGGTATTCACCGTCCAGCGGGAAGTTGCCCGGAGAATGGCCGCTCGGCCGGGATCGGCGGACTATTCATCCCTGTCGGTACTCTGTGCCTCCGCCTATACCATACGCCCGCTAATGGTCATCAAAGGCGCCTCCTTCTACCCCGCCCCAAAGGTTGATTCCCAGGGGGTTCGTTTCGACCTTCGCACCGACATCGATCCCGCCGGCTATCCCCCCGCCTTTAAGCCCCTGGTTCGCAGCCTGTTTTCCGCCCGGCGAAAAATCGTTAAAAACAACCTGCAAAGTTTTCTCAGTTCCGCTATACTGGAAACAGAGGGGATCCGGGTTCAGGACCTGACCTTGGAGCTGCTTGAAACGGTTGGTATAAATCCCAATGAACGGGCGGAGAATCTGAGCATCGGCGAATTTTCAGCCCTGGCCGGGGCACTAGCTCTTGCATTGAATAGAGAGGCGAACAATGGGAATCCCAGAGGCGATTGAGACTATACAGGAACGTATCCACAAAGCCTGCGCACGGTCGGGCAGAAAAGCGGAGGAAGTGCGCCTCATGGGGGTTTCAAAGTTCCACGAGCTTCCGGCAATAGAAGAAGCCTGGAAAGCCGGAATCCGCCTCTTTGGGGAGAGCCGGGTCCAGGAAGCGGCCTCAAAATTCTCGGATTTCGAGGCGAAGCACCCGGAGACGGAACTCCACATGATAGGCTCCCTCCAGCGCAATAAGGCCAAAATCGTCACAGGCCGGATAGCCGGGGGCTATCTTTTCGACGCGGTCCAGTCTGTGGACCGGGATGAGCTTATCGCCGAGCTGGGCAGATTGACAGGGGACAGAAAAAACCCTTTAATAGTTCTATTGGAATACCATACCGCCGAGGATTCAAAGTCCGGATATCCGGATTTGGACAGCCTGTTCCGGGCTGCGGATGCGGTCTTGGCGTTTCCGGGGCTTGCGCTCCGGGGACTCATGACCATGGCCCCCCTTACCCGGGACGAGGCGGCTATCCGGGCTTCCTTCAGGGCGATGGTTTTCGCCCGGGATGCCCTGGCGGCTCGTTTTCCCGCCGCCGACTGGTCCTGCCTTTCTATGGGCATGTCCGGGGATTTTGAAATTGCCATAGAGGAGGGTTCCACCCTGGTAAGAATAGGAACCGCTATATTCAATCCATGAGCTCCGCAAAACCCCTTGCCATCCTGCTATGCGCAGCCCTCATCTCCCTTTGCGCCCATACGGCCCATGCCCAATCCACAGTCACGCCGAAAGGAATCCCTATAAGCGATTATAATAAGGCCGCCAAACAGGAAAAACCTGAGTTTCCCCAGTGGGTACGGGATCTCCGGCGGGCGGAAATTATTGCCTTCGGGTCTTTTCCCTTTATGATGTTTCTTTCCACCTTTTCTATGGATACCTACCGGTTTTTTACCAATGATAACAACCTTCAATATGCTCCCTGGCCTTTCAAGGGTGCCGGCGCCGTTGAAATGACTACCGATGAATTCACGACATCCCTTTTCATCGCCATAGGCGGTTCCCTCGCCATTGCCTTGGCGGATCATATAATTGTTCGGGTTAAGCGGGCAAAAGCGGAGCGGCAGCGCCTGAATTTGCCCGAGGGCGAGGTGATCGAACTCCGCAAACCCTGGCCTCCCGAGGATTCGGGTGTCACGGAACTGGAAGATGCCGGGGATACCGCCCCCGAGGCCGACGGTACCCCCTGATGCCCGGCTATTCCGGTACGGTGGAGGGTATCCCAAAGGATTCGCTGCGGCTGGACCGCTACGTGGCGGAGGAACTCAAACTCCTCACCCGTTCCCAGCTTAAAACCAAGCTGCAGAGCGCCCGGCTAAACGAAAAGCCGGTGAAGCTTTCCCGTCCGGTAAAGCCCGGGGACCTGGTGGAACTCATCTGGGCGGAGCCGGAACCCCTGTACCTGCTGCCCGAGAACATCCCCCTAAATATACTGTACGAAGATGCCCGGGTTGTGGTGATCGACAAAGCCCAGGGACTGGTGGTCCACCCCGGCGCCGGGAACCCCAGCGGCACCCTGGCAAACGCCCTGCTCTACCGGCGTCTCAACCGGGACGGCCTGCTTTCGGATGGCGCTAGCTTCGACAGGAGCTTCCGCCCCGGCATAGTCCACCGCCTGGACAAGGACACCTCCGGGGTGATGATCGCCGCCTACGATGACGCGGCGCTTTCCTTCCTGGCGGACCAGTTCAAGGCCCGGCGCGTAAAAAAAACCTACGGGGCCATCGTCCGGGGAACCCCCCGGGAAAACGAGGGCATTATCACCACCCGGATAGTCCGGGACAGCCGGGACCGCAAACGCTTCACCGTTTCCGCAGACCTGGGCGTAGATGCCCCGGGGAAACCCGCCCTCACCCGCTACCGGGTAATCCGTTCCTGGGGCGCCTATTCTCTCCTGCTCCTCCGGCCTCGGACCGGCCGCACCCATCAACTCCGGGTCCATCTGCGTCACCTGGGCCACCCCATCCTGGGAGACCCCATCTACGGTGCCCCGGACAAACGGTTTTCTGTCCCCCTCATGCTCCACGCCCGCACCCTTTCTATCACACTTCCCGGTGGGGAAGCGCCGAGCCTCTTCAAGGCCCCTTTGCCGGAGCGGTTTAGAACATTAATAGGGAAGATTTAGCGTAAAGAAGACGCAAACCGGGAGACCCGGAAGGAACGGGTATCCTGAACCGGGTGCAACGTAAGTTCCCGCTGAACATTGGTGATACGCAGAGCCGGCTGCGGATGGGTGCCGTTGAAGCTTCCGGTCTTTCCTCTTTGCTGGAAGAGCGTCAAAACATCAACCAGGCTTGAGGGGGAATAACCGGCAATGGCCAAGAGCTTGAGGGCATAGATATCCGCCTCAAATTCCTGCTTCCGGGAGTAGCCGTTTAAAACCAGGGTGTTAACCATTTCTCTGACAGAATTTTCAAAGCCCATTTTCTTTTCGTTCAAACCGGCGATACGGGCGGCCCGGTCCGCAACATTGGAAAGATCCTGGGTAAGCCGCATATCTTTGATGATTTCAATGCTGTGCCTAAGCTGGATATGGGCAATTTCATGGGCCAGAATTGCCGCCAACGCATCCTCGTTTGGAAGCGCTTCCAGTAATCCCCGGCACACAAAAATATGGCCCCCGGGAGTGGCGAAGGCGTCCAGGGCCGGGGAATCGAGGATCGCCACATGATAACCGTTGTAAATAACCGGTACAGGAGAATTGATCGTTATGGCGGCGCAGATTTGATTCAGATACCCGGTGGCGGCGGGCTTTTGGGTGTAGATCCGGTACCGGGTAAGGATATTCGCCGCCACCGCCCGACCCAGAAAATAAGCGTCCTGGGAAGATATATCAGCACCGGTTTGAGAAAGGGCGCTCTCCATCTGGGCGAGGGCATCGGAAACATCCCGACTCTGAGCCGGAAGGACGGAGGATAGGGCGAGGCTTAGGATTACTACAAACAAAAATGGTTTCATAGGGTACTTGTTAAAGTATTGTACCATTTTCTATCAACGTCAATCCCAAGCTTACATAAACGGGGCATTTGGGGTACAATTCTCCCAATCGGAGCTCAGCATGGCAAAAACCACCGGTCGTACCCCTAAGACGCCTTCCTCTCCTGCAACCCCGGCGGAACCGGCGGACGCACAAAATCCCCTCGAAAAGCAGCTCTGGAAAGCCGCCGACAAGCTCCGCAAGAACATCGACGCCGCCGAATACAAGCACATCGTCCTGGGCCTCATCTTCCTCAAATACATTTCCGACGCCTTCGAGGAACTCCACGAAAAACTTGCCGCCGGAAAGGCCGAGTACAAAGGCGCCGATCCCGAAGACCGGGACGAGTACCTGGCGGAGAACATCTTCTTTGTCCCCGAAACCGCGCGTTGGACCCGGATACGGTCGCACGCAAAGCAGCCCGGCATCGGCAAGGAAATCGACGCCGCCATGGACGCCATCGAAAAGGACAACCCCATCCTCAAGGACGTGCTGCCCCGTGTATACGCCCGGGGCAACCTGGACCCGGTGAACCTCGGCGGCCTGGTGGATCTGATCAGCAACATTGCCATGGGCAGCGCCAAAGCCCGGAGCGCCGATGTGCTGGGCCATGTGTTTGAATAATTCCTCGGCGAGTTCGCCCTGGCGGAGGGCAAGAAGGGCGGCCAGTTCTATACCCCCCGGAGCGTAGTAGAACTGCTCATTGCCATGCTCCAACCCTACAAAGGCCGGGTCTTTGATCCCTGCTGCGGCTCAGGCGGCATGTTCGTGCAGTCAGAAAAATTCATCGCCAAACATCAAGGCAAACTAAAAGACATTTCCATCTACGGACAGGAAAGCAACCACACCACCTGGCGGCTTGCCAAGATGAATCTTGCGATCCGGGGAATCGAAAGTTCCCAGGTGAAGTGGAACAACGAAGGCTCCTTCCTCAAGGACGCCCACAAAGACCTCAAGGCCGATTTCGTCATCGCCAATCCGCCCTTCAACGACAGCGACTGGTCCGGCGAACTCCTCCGCACCGACGGCCGCTGGCAGTACGGCAGCCCTCCTGCGGGGAACGCCAACTACGTCTGGATACAACACTTTCTCTACCACCTGAGTCCCAAGGGCATCGCGGGCTTCGTCCTTGCCAAGGGCTCCCTCACCTCCAAAAGTTCCGGCGAAGGGGACATCCGCCGTGCCCTGATAGAAGCGCGCCTGGTGGACTGCATCGTCAACCTCCCCGCCAAACTTTTTCTCAACACCCAGATCCCCGCCTGCCTCTGGTTCTGCTCCCGTGACAAAGCCAAAGGGCGGCATGCCGGTGAAATCCTTTTTATCGACGCCCGCAACGAAGGCCGGCTGATCAACCGCCGCACCCGTGAACTCGGGACCGAAGACATTGAGCGCATCGCCGGAACGTATCATCGCTGGCATGATGGCGGCCCTAAGGTGAAATACGAGGACGTCAAGGGGTTCTGCAATTCCGCACGGCTTGAGCGGGTTAAGGAGCTGGACTATGTTCTTACACCCGGACGCTACGTGGGGCTTCCGGATGAGGAGGATGATTTTGATTTTGCCGAACGGTTTGGCAGGCTTACTGCGGAATTTGAGGGGCAGCTTGCGGAGGAGAAGCGGCTTAATAGGGTGATACTGGAGAATCTCAAAAAAATAAGGATACCAAAATGAACAACGATATTCGCTGGAAACAGCGGTTTCAGAATTTTGAAAACATCTACAATACCTTTTGCCGTACCCTGGTACGCTACGAAGGGAGCTCAAAGGACGAAGTTGTCTTGATGGCCCTGGTACAGACCTTCGAGTTTACCTACGAACTTGCCTGGAACACCATGAAGGATTACCTTGAAAATGAGGGTTTTGACGAAGTTGCAAACAGCAAGCAGGCCATCAGAACCGCATTTCAGGCGGAACTTATCAGTGATGCTGAAGGGTGGATGGAGGCCATACAAAAACGAAACCTCGCAAGCCATACGTATAATCAAGCCGTCCTTGATGAAAGTGTTTCCTACATTACGGAGACATTTTTCCCCCTGGTACGGAAACTCTATGAGGACTTAAAGCAGCGTTTATGAAATACGGATTAAGCGAAGAACAGTTACAGGAAACCATCGCTTTTATCCGGAAATACCCCGAGGTGGAACGGGCAGTCCTCTTTGGTTCCCGTGCCATCGGCGCCTTTAAGGAAGCCTCCGATGTGGACATTGCCCTCTTTGGCGCACAGGTCACCGCCGGTCTCGCCGCCAAGATTAAGTTTGAAATTGAGGAAGACACCTACCTGCCGTTCTTTTTTGATTTTATCGCGTACCCGAGTATTACTAATGAGGCGTTAAGAGAGCATATTGATACCAAGGGGGTGGTGTTGTTTGGGGGGAAGGGTGCTGGTGATTTGCGGGAAGGGTGGCGGGAGTGTAAGCTTAAAAATGCACCTCTTTCTATTATTGATGGTGATAGAGGCGTCAATTATCCATCGCAGAATGAAATTTTTGATAATGGGTATTGCTTATTTATGAATACAAAAAATGTCAGGGAAGATGGTTTTAGTTTTTCAGAGTGTAATTTTATATCCAAAGAAAAGGATCAATTATTACGCAAAGGAAAACTTAATAGAAATGATCTGGTTCTAACAACCCGTGGGACCGTTGGCAATCTTGGATTTTATAATGATAAGGTAACATTTGATAATATTCGTATAAACTCGGGAATGGTAATTATCCGACCAGATATTGAGAAACTATTACCCGCCTTTAATTATTATCTTTTTAGAAAATTACAAGCTGATTTTAGTGTATTTGTTTCTGGTAGTGCACAACCTCAATTACCTATAAAGGATTTGAATGAGATGGAAATTCTACTTCCTCCTGTAAGTGAACAAACGGCCATCGCTTCAGTATTGTCCAGTCTTGATGATAAGATTGATTTATTGCATAGGCAGAATAAGACTTTGGAGAATTTGGCGGAGGCATTGTTTCGGCAGTGGTTCGTGGAGGAGGCGGATGAGGGGTGGGAAGAAGGGAATATTTTTCAATTAATTGATCTTGTTGGAGGAGGAACTCCTAAAACGGAAGAAGCAGCATATTGGGATGGGGATATTCCCTGGTTATCCGGCGGGGATATTGCGTCGAACCATAAGTTAATCATTCTTGATTCTGAAAAACATATAACAGCGGATGGTTTAGCGCATAGTTCCACAAAACTATTACCTAAGTATTCAACAGTCATTTCTGCACGAGGGACAGTTGGAAAACATTGCATTTTAGGCGAGATGATGGCTTTTAGTCAGTCGAATTACGGTATTCTACCAAAGGCTGATAATTGTTACTTTTTTACGCATTTATTGATAAATTATGCTGTAGGAGAATTGAAGTCTTCCGCATATGGTAGTGTATTTGATACAATTACAACGGAAACATTCAGGCAGATAAGCCTTTCTATACCATCAGATGATGAGATTAAGTGGTTCAATAATTCGGTATTGCCCTATTTTAACAAAATCGAGTATAATCAAAGACAGATTTTTACGCTTGTGAAAATAAGGGATACGCTGTTGCCAAAGTTGATAGGCGGG
>BNUX01000013.1 GCA_025997675.1 Spirochaetia bacterium
AGCATCACCCCCCCGCCAATCCGGGACAGTTCCACCCCGGAGTCCTCCCGGGCATAGCGCTCGGATAGATTGTTTAAGGCCTCAAGGACCACATCCGGAAAATCGCGCTTAAGCTGAATGTGGTGGTTGAGGGCCGGGATATGACCTCCGTGGTTTTCCCCCGGGCGGAACACCGGTTTTACCTGGATGCCTCACCGGAAGCCCGGGCTAAACGGCGCTTTGACCAGGGGGTTTCCCGGCTCAGTGTGGAGGAGATCCTGGCCGCTATCCGGGAACGGGATGAAATCGACAAAAATAAAGCCGAAGGAAGCCTAAAAATTGTTCCGGGAGTGGTGTATTTGGACACATCGGGCTTGACCATAAGCCAAGTTTATGAGAAATTAATAGGGAACATAACGAATACAAGGATAGAGGAAATAACCATGGTGCAGTTGGAAGTGGAATCGGACACTAGTCCGATAGAAGAGCCGGACGTACAAAAAAGCGCAAATTCACAGGAACAATTACAGGAGAAGTACCTCAAAAGTCTTGAACAGCTCGAAGAAGGGCAGTTGGTAGACGGTCACATCATTCAGGTTACCCCTGATCAGGTCTATATTGACGTGGGGTATAAGTCGGAGGGCAAGATTCCCATTGGGGAATTCAAGGAAATCCCCAATATCGGGGATGTGGTGCCGGTTATTCTCATCACCAAGGAGAATAATTACGGGGAAGTGATTGTTTCCAAAAAGCAGGCGGACATCAAGATCTTTTGGAGGAACCTGCGTCAGGCCTTCCATGATCACACCACGGTGAAGGGGACCATCGAAAAGCTCGTTAAAGGCGGCTTTGATGTGGACATCGGCGGGGGGACGCGGGCTTTCCTGCCTTTCAGCCAAGCCGATACCCAAAGGGTGGACAATCCGGAGAGCTTTCTGGGGATGAAGACCAGTTTCTACGTGGAACGGATCTACTCCGATGGCAAAATGAATATAGTAGTAAACCGCCGTAAATGGCTTGAGGAAGAACTTGAGCAAAAACGGAGGGCTTTCTTTGAAAAGACCCATGTTGGGGACGACATCACCGGGACGGTAAAGAGCTTTACCTCCTTCGGCGCCTTTATCGATCTGGGGGGCTTCGACGGCCTGCTCCACATCAACGATATGAGCTGGGGCCATGTAACCAAGCCCAAGGACTTTGTCAGGAAAGGGCAGGAGGTTCAGCTCAAGGTTATCCGCATCGATCCCCAGGAAAAGCGGATAAATCTTTCCTTAAAGCATTTTTCCGATGATCCCTGGGTCCATTTTGAAGACAAGTACCATGTGAACGACATTATCAGGGGCAAGGTAACCAAGCTCACCGAGTTCGGCGCCTTTGTGGAGCTTGAGGAAGGCATTGAAGGGCTGGTGCATATCTCGGAATTCTCCTGGGTAAAGAAGGTCCAAAGGCCCGAGGAAATGCTTTCCATCGGTGACGAAACCGAATGTATGATCCTGGGCTACGATCTCCAGGCGGGTAGGGTGTCCTTAGGTCTTAAACAGGTCACCACCAACCCCTGGACAGAAATCGAAGCGAACTACCCCGTGGGAACCCGGCTTAGGCGGAAGGTGGCGAAGCTGGCCAACACCGGGGCCTTTATTGAGTTGGAAGAGGGTATCGACGGCTTCCTCCACGGGGATGATATTTCCTGGACCAAGAAGATCAAACATCCGGGAAGCGAGTTTTCCGTAGGCCAGGAAATTGAGTTCATGGTTATCAGCGTTGATGCGGAGGACAAGCATATCCGGCTGGGCATTAAGCAGCTTTCGGAAGATCCCTGGAAGAGTTTTGCCGCAAGCTATAGGCCCGGTTCCCTGGTGGAAGGCGAGGTTTCATCGATCACCGATTTCGGCGTGTTTGTCCGGGTACCCGGAGGCATTGAGGGGCTTATCCATAAGAACAACCTGCCGGAAAAGCGTGAGGATAATCCGGATGAGCTCCTTAAAAAGTACAATGTCGGGGATAAGATTAAGGCGGTGGTGCTGGAATTGCAGCCTGATAAGCAGAAGGTGGCGTTCTCCATCAAGGATTATCAGAAGAAGGTCCAGCGGGAGGAAGTGTCCCGGTACATGGCGGCGGATGAATCCGATGGTTCCACGTTTACCCTTGGAGATTTTTTCAAGTCAAAAAATGCTCCTGAAGGGTAATCTGTGCTCTCAACCATAGACATCCAAAAGTTTAATACCCTGATTGAGATTAACGCGCTCATCAACTCAAACTATACGGACGTCGATGAGCTGTTGACCAGGATTCTTGAATCCGCTACCCGGTTATGCGATGGAGAAGCCTCAAGTCTCCTCATGGTAGACCATGAACGCGGGGAGCTTCAGTTTAAAATAGCCCTGGGGATTAAAGGAGCGGAGGTAAAAAAGTTCACCGTGAAATTTGGAGAGGGTATAGCCGGATGGGTTGCGGCAAACAACGAGTCTGTTATAGTGAACGATGTTATCAACGACAAGCGCCATCTGAGCGCCATTTCTAATCAAATAGGCTATCCTTCCAAAACCATGCTTGCGGTTCCCATGCATAACAGGGATGAGTGTGTCGGTGTGATTGAGCTCTTAAACAAAAAAGATAATCACTATTTTACCAATGATGATCTTGAATGGCTTGAAATATTTGCCAACCAGGCGGCCATAGCCATTCAGAACGCCCGGAGTTTTGAACATGCCCGGCTTGCGGTAGAATCACTGCAGGATCAGATTAAAACCGATATGGGCTACCACACCATGATTGCCAAAAGCCCGGCGATCATTGAAAAGCTCGAGATTATCGACCGGATTGCAAAAACCGATTCTTCGGTGTTGATCCTGGGGGAGAGCGGGGTAGGGAAGGAAATTTTTGCCGAGCAGATACACCTCCGCAGTCCCCGCAGAAAGGCGCCATTCATACGGGTAAACTGCGCCGCCCTTCCCGAGGGCCTTCTGGAGAGCGAACTCTTTGGCCATGTTAAAGGGGCCTTTACCGGGGCTATCCAGACCCGGCGGGGCCGTTTTGAGCTGGCCAACAATGGAACTATTTTTCTTGACGAGATTGGGGATCTTCCCCTCCCGCTCCAGGCGAAACTGCTCCGGGTCATCCAGCAAAAGACCTTCGAGAAAGTAGGCTCTGAAACATCGCTTACGGTGAACGTCCGCATCCTGGCGGCCACCAACAAGGATATCGAAACCCTGGTTGATAAGGGGGAATTCCGGAGCGATCTGTACTACCGGCTGAATGTGCTGCCCATCTATGTTCCGCCCCTGCGGCAGCGTACTGAGGATATTCCGGAACTGGCGGAGTACTTTCTAAAAAAGTTCGCCCGGGAAACCAAGAAGCAGTTTGCGGGGTTTTCCAATGAGGCTATGGAAGCAATGCTTTCCTATTCCTGGCCCGGAAACATACGGGAGTTGGAAAATGCTATTGAGCGCTCTTGTGTGATAGGAAAAAATTCCTGGATACGGAAGGAGGATCTCTTTTTGAACTCCGGCAATGAAACCGGGAGTGAAGGGGAAGGGGAGGGGGCCCGGGATCTTAAAACGGCGATCAACGTATTCAAGGCCCATTTTATTCAAAAGGTCCTGGAAGAAAATAACTGGAATCAAACCGAGACCGCGAAATCCCTGGATATCCAGCGGACCTATTTATCGCGGCTCATCAAAGAATTAGATATTATGAACCTAAAGGAGAAATGAGTATGGCAACAACGGAAGAGATAAAAGAAACACGCAGCTTTAGTGATGCCCTTGCAAATTTCATTCAGAGTAACCGCAAGGCTCTACTCTTTAGCATGATTGCGGCGGTGGTTCTGGTGATAGGTTTTATCGCCGGGTTTACTATTCGGGATGCATTACGTATAAAAGCTATCACTGCGGTTGAGGATTTTGCCCGGCGCTATGATATCCTGGTGATGGATATTAACGAAAGCGCCAAGGCGGCGGATGTAGAAGCCCTGCTGGAGGAGCTTAACGCCTTTGGGGCAAAGCATTCGTCCTACGCCGGCGCCCGGGCCTATTCCCTTTCGGCATCCATCTATGCGGAACGGAAGGATTGGGGGGAGGCGGAAAAAGCCTGGACGCTTTCCGCCAAGGCGGCGGGGAAATCGTACCTGGCCCCGGTGGCGCTGTTTAACGCTGCGGTAGCTGCGGAAGAGCAGGGGAACCCGGAGGAGGCCATCAGCCTTTATACCGAAAGCGCCGCCCATAGTTCCAATTTTCCCGGCGCCGCCCGTGCCCAGTTTGCAATCGGACGGCTAGAGGAAGCCCAGGGCGATACCCAGGCCGCCCTTGAGGCGTACCGGCGCATACCGGAAAAATGGAAAAACGAAACTACCTGGATCAATCTGGCTCAAGACCGGATCATTGTTCTTTCGGCTCCCGGTTCCTGATGAAAAAAAGGCGGCTTTTCCATTTTGTAGTATCTCTCCTCATAACCGGCAGTACCCTTGGCCTTGGGTCCTGCGGGATTGAGGATTATCCGTATCTTGACCCGGTTGATTCGGGAATTCCCCTGCGGCTCAATACAACGGCTTTCATCAGGCTTCCGGATTTTTCAGGCAATATATACTTCCGGACCTTCGTTATTTATTACCGTATTTATATCAGTGGGTTATCCATTCCGGGAACGGTGTCCACCAGCCAGATGTATCAGATTAATTCTTCCTTAACTTCCGATTATAACGCGATGCTTTCCTATACCGATACGAGCAGCACTACCACGGCGCCCTCCAACATGGGGAGTGTTTTTTCCAACCGGAGATATTATACCCTGGCTTTAGAAAACGCATCTATTGATAACGTTTTAGGTTCTGCCGGGGGGGGGGTTATTACCTTGGATTTTGCCGATACCAGCGGGAGGCCATCCCTTATTATTGGAGATACCCGTATGCCTTCCAATAATCCCTATGCCCGGTATCGGCTTTTCCGGTATTCCGAAAGCGGCTTTATGCGTCCCTATGCGGATAACCGTTATTTCGTAAATTCCAATGACATAAATAATGGCGCCTATATAAATACTGCTACCTACACCAATCTGGATGTTCAGTATAATTCTGCTTCCGGTTATACCTACGTATCCATGTACATTCTTGCCTATGGGGTAGACAGCAACTTCTCCAATATCTATAGTACCCCGACTTTTATCGGCGTTTTTCGTTTACCCGACTAACAAACCAAACCACCGGAAAGGGGCACTCTTAACTAGCTATAATGTATATTCTGTCTACTTATTAAGGAGCGTCAAAATTTTAGCTTATTTTTCGGCATAATAAGCTTATTTTGCCGCATTTTAAGCTTATTTTTCCGAATTTTCGCTTATTTTGCTGTATCCTTAGCTTATTATGCTCCATTTTAAGCCTATTATGCCGCATCCTTAGCTTATTTTAGGGCATTTTAAGCTTATTATGCCCCATTTTTGGGGATAGAATTCACGCCCCTTGGTTGCTTGACCAGTAGAGGGAATGGTAAATGGTAAAATATGAATCCGGTTGGGTTGGGTCCCGGCGGCTTTTTGCAAGAACTGTTTTTCGGTTTAAGGTATATAGGGATCTGCCGGAACCGGTCATTTTAAGGCGGTAATTTTTTTCATCAAATGCGGGGACTAAATCCTCGCCGCCATTCGGTGATTGGTATAGGGCGCCCCAGAGCAGCGATGGGATTGAGTATTTCTTTGCGCCGCTGGGGATTCGTACTTTAATTGCTTCCTTTACCATAATGCCGGCGGGAAGATTGGTATTTATTTTTTGGATAAACTCATCCGGGGAAAAGTTTTCGCCCTCATGGAGCTCTAAGTCAATGTTGGCAATCTCGCCGCCTGCGCTGATGCCCAGGGATAAGGGGGACGCAAAATCCAGTTTGGGGGTGGGATTAAAGCCCTGGGTGAATAAGACCGGTATTCCGGCACGCATAAAGGCCATGGAGAACAATTCAACCAGGGCTAAATGGGGAAGGAAGACTGCGGAATCCCGTTTTTCAAAGGAAAACAGGATACGCAGGGTCATGGGGTCCTGCTTTTGTAGTTCAATGATCGGAGCTTTAACACGAAGTGAATTATCAGCATATATGGTATTGTATACTATTTTAGCATCCTTGGCACAGTTTCCACAGGGGCTATTACATTTATCTGTACATGGTGAAGTATATTCTTCCAGTTTCGATTTTTCATATTCATGTTTAAAGAAACGTACCGCCGTACCGCTGCTAATACAATCCCAGGGTAGGGGATCTTCCGTGTTCTTAGGTCCTTGGATCGCTTGAACCAAGGGTGCATGGGTATCCAACAAATCCGCCCAAACGTCTTTTTTTATATGCTCATCCCAGGCGTCTAACCGACAGCCGCGGGCATAGGCTTCTTCGATAAGGTCCCCTACCCGCTCATCCCCCCGGCTCAGGACCCCCTCAATAGTTGCAATAAAGGGATCGTTATAGCTAACCTTGTGCCCGCGGGGTTTCAAATTGTTTCGGATATGGTCGATCTTCGCCCTAGCGGTGTTTTCGTCAATCTGGGCTGCCCATTGATAGGGGGTATGAGGCTTGGGGATAAAGGCCCCTACGTTGATATTGACGTGCATCCCGGTGCGGTGGGCAATTTCCAGGATAAACGCAACAATCTCCTGTTCTTCCGAACCGGTACCACCCACCGGGAGACCCACCATAAAATAAAATTTGGCGCCCCGCCAGCCCTTGCGTTTGGCTTCCGTCAGAATAGCGGCCACCGTATCCCTGCTTACTTCTTTGTTAATCGCCATCTGCCAGGCGTCCGCCGGGGTTTCTACGGCAAAGGTAAGCCCGCTTTTCCGTACCATAGACACCTTTTCTAACAGGGGAAGTGAAAAGGTGGAAACCCTCAAGGAGGGAAGCTGGAAGGAAATATGCCGGGAAGCGTATTCATCGTTCAGTGATTCTACCAGGGAGTCGATATGCTGATAGTCTCCGGTGGACAGGGATGACAGGCTTATTTCCCGGTAGCCCCCGGAATTGATAAAGGCTGCCGCCTCCTTCCGAATAGTGTCCGCGCTCTTTTGCCGCATGGGACGGTACCAGGTTCCGGCATGACAGAAACGGCAGCCGTTGGGACAGCCCCGCATTATTTCTACGGCGCCGTGGTGCTGTACCGTTTTTATGCTGGCAACCGGGAAAACCGCCGCTCCGGGCGCCCGGGATGAAAACCCGGAATCGACGGCGCGGACGGCCCGTTTTTTTCCCGCCGTCCAGATTGAAGGATGTGCGCAGATCTTTTCCAGGAGTTCCCCCCTACCCGCCCCCGCCAGTTTCAGATCCCGCAGTTCCATTGAAAGGTCAAAAAAACCGGCCTCCGCCTCCCCTATCCAAAAGGCGTCGATAAACCGCTCGTAGGGCAAGGGGTTGGAAACACAGGGGCCCCCCATGATGACGATGGGGTCACCCTCCCCTCTTTCCGTCCGCTTAAGGGGTATGAATCCCCGGTCCAGCATGGCGAGCACCCCGGTTATTCCTAATTCATACCCCAGGGTAAACATCAAAACATCAAGGCTTTGAAGGCTTATCCCCGTATCAAGGCCGTAGAGGGGGATATTGCGGGAACGCAGGAGGTCCTCAAAATCCGGGGCAGGGGCAAAGGCGCGGTCGCAGGAAACGGCAGTAATACTGTTGAGCCGGTTGTAGATTATCCGGAACGCCTGGTTAGACATGCCGATTTCATACAGATCCGGAAAGGCGATGAGCATGTTCAGTGCAGCGTTCCGTTTGGCAAGCCGGCCGTATTCCCCCCCGGTGTACCGGGCGGGCTTCTCCACGGTTAATAACAATTCCCCAAACTGCAGGGGATCAATATAGGTCAATGTTGGAACCTTCTGGTATAAATACTTAAGGCTAGGCCGATGCCCACCATGGCGGAGATAAGGGCTGAACCGCCGTAGGACATGAACAGTAAAGGTATACCGGTGATGGGCATGATCCCCATGGCCATTCCCACATTGATCAGAAAATGGAAGATATACATGGCACTAAGCCCTGCGGCAATAAAGGAACCGAAGGGGTCCGAGGTGGATTTCATGATCCTGATAAGCCTGAAGCATATTATTAAAAAAAGAACAAATACCAGGAGCCCCCCCAGGAGCCCCCATTCTTCGGAGAAAATAGAAAAGATAAAGTCCGTGCTTTGCTGGGGCAGAAACCGGTAATGGCTCTGGGTGCCCTGGAGGTAGCCCCTGCCCATAAACCCGCCGGAACCGATGGCGGTGATTGACTGGATAATATTCCACCCCGAACCCCGGGGATCCACATTGGGGTCCAGGAACACAATGAGCCGCATGAGCTGATAATCCTTCAAAACCTTATGCCCGGCAAAGGAAGCCCCAAGGGACAGTACAAGGATGGCCGCCGCATAGAGGATCCAATAAAAGTACCGTTTTTTGTACCGGAGAAAACCGAAAAGGGCGATGGCGGCAATGATGCCCAGAGCAAGGACGGCAATTGCCACAAATCTTATATTGGTCAGAATATTCAATGACGGCAGGGCCCGACGCAGAATATAGCTCTGCCAAAGGGGCAGTACCATAAACAAGGCGGTAAATACAATAAAGGCGGCTAAAAAAAGTACGTACCGCAGGGATATGCCGGCAATAAAGGTCATTACCAATAGTATGGGAATGAACACCAGGGAGGTACCGAAATCGGGCTGAATGAGGACCACCGCCATAGGTATAAAACCAATGATACAGGAAATGCCAAAGCGGCCAAAACCATTTCTGCTGCGCTTTGAACTGTCCAGGTACCGGGCAAGGAAAATGATCGTGGTGATCTTGGCAAATTCAGAAGGCTGTATCCCGAAAGCGCCGACCCCAATCCATGCCCGGGCGCCGTTCACGAGGCGTCCGAAGAAACAGGTGTACAGCAAAAGTGCGATGGCGCCCAAATACAGGTAGATTGAAAGATCATAAAAGCGCCGGTAGTCGGCCATAGCGATGACCAGAGCGGCAACAAGTCCCACCACAGCCCAGATTATCTGCCGTATATACTCGGTGGAAACCAATACCCCCGCAGAAGTTACCCCCGATGAGTAGATAAAAAGAATACCGAAGATGGTCAGTATAAGGGCTGCAAAGATAAGTGGAAAATCTATCCCCAGAAAATCCCGCAGTTTCATTCCCGGCGCCCCTGTACGGGCATCAGATACTGAAGGCCCAGACTGGTAACCGCCTCTTCGTAGGTCTGGTTTGCAAAGATACCCTGAAAAATAATCGCCGATGCATAGACCGCCCACCATTCCCATTTATTCACCGCATCCACAAAAACGGAAACAGCTACCTGTTCTTCAGGATTATCGGTTTTATAGGGGGCGAAACCTGCAAACCAGGAATGCCAGCGATCCTGCAGCCCCATTTCCCCGGTACCGGTTTTTCCGGCAATTTCCACAGAACGGATATCCAGGGGAAACCGGGCGGTCCCCTCGCTAATAACACTGCGCATATTGTTCCTGACGGTTTCAAATACCTCAGGCGTTATATCGCTTTTACGGAGTACCCTGGGGGTGATGATTTCTTCCACCGCACCCGAAGTAGGGTCCCGGACTTCCTTCAATAAGTGGGGCTGATAGATGACGCCGTCGTTCACCGCCATACTCACCATGTTGACCATCTGAATGGGGGTCACCAGGGTATCCCCCTGGCCGATGGAAACATTCATGGTATCCCCCGCACTCCATCGTTCATGGAGGCGGCGCTCCTTCCACTGCGGGCTAGGGGTAAGCCCGGCTATTTCACCGGGGAGATCGATGCCGGTCACTTCCCCTAAGCCGTATTCCCGGGAGTAGAAATTGATCCGCTCAATCCCCAGATTATCCCTTCCCACTTGCCAGAAATAGATGTCGCAGGACTGGGCCATGGCCCGTTGCAGATTGAGCCGCCCGTGACCGGGATAGCGGTTATGACAGTGCCAGGTGCGGCCGCCGTAGGTAATTTCCCCGGGGCAGTTCACGGTTTGTGACTGGGGAAAGGCGTTTTCCACCAAAATCCCGGTGGTCATCACGATCTTAAAGGTTGAGGCCGGTGGGTAATTGGACTGAATAGCCCGGTTTAATAAGGGCTTATTCGGATCGCTTACCAAGGCCTGATATTCGGCCCCAAATTCAGCACTATTGAAGATATTGGGGTCATACCAGGGATAGGAAACCATGGCAAGAATCTCCCCATTGACGGGACGGGTAACCACCACCGCCCCCATCCGTTCCCCCAGGGCTTTTTCCGCCAGAAGCTGGATGTTGCTATCGATGGACAGAACCAGGTTCTTTCCCATCTCCGGGGGGGTGCGGAGATTTTTGGTATCCCCTACCCTTCTGCCCCGCACATCCACGGTCCGGGTTTCCGAACCCTCCTTTCCCTTCAGAAGCTCATCGTACTGGCGCTCAATGCCCGCCTTCCCGATCATGTCCCCCTGCTGGTAGCCCCGGTTATAGAGCATGGTAAGCTCATCCCGGGTAATGTTCCCCACGTACCCGATGATATGGGAAAGGCTCTGGACATTACCATAGTTCCGCATGGGCCTGGACTGCCAGGAGACCCCGGGAAGAACATCCCGATGTTCCGCCAATGCGGCGATGGCGGCAAAGGGAACATTGACGGCGATTTCTATCGGCTGGTAAAGCGTGTAAGATTGCGGGGGTATTTTTTCCTCAATCTGCTGCCGCTTAATGTTTGCAATCTCCGCAACCCGGCTAATAAGGTGGGGAATTTCTCCCTTGGGAACATCCGCCGGGGTGATGTTTACCACGAAGGAATCAGTGTTGAGCACGATGGGCTGGGAAACGTTACGGTCAAAAATTTCCCCCCGCTGGGCGGGAATAACCGAGGTTCTCCGGGCTATGTCCTGCGCCCTTGTCCGGTATACATCCCCCGAGAGGATCTGCATGGCAAAGAGCCGCGATGTATAGGCAACAAAAATAAGAATAAAAATAATCTGGAGAATCCGTATCCGTTTTTCAGGTTTTGGATCTTCTTCC
Organism: Spirochaetia bacterium; assembly: GCA_025997675.1. GTDB lineage: Bacteria > Spirochaetota > Spirochaetia > Treponematales > Breznakiellaceae > Termitinema. The sequence continues at coordinate 10,972 of BNUX01000013.1, forward strand.
ATCAGATATCCCTCCCTTCCACCAGTAGGGGTTTGAATAATTTTAACAGGGCGAATAATGGGATCGCCAGTATGGTATTGAGGGCGAACTCTACCCAAAGAACGGGGCTCAGGGCAACATAGGCCGGAACCGCCGGGCCAAAGAGCAGGTGAAGCAGCCAAAGAAACAGTGCCTTCATAAGGGTAGCCGAAGCGCAGAGGGTCATGGGAAACAGCACGACCCCCAGAAAAAAGCTTCCCTTCATAAGCCCCAGGGTGGCGCCGATGATGGTCCGCACCAGGGTGTTAAGCCCAAGGGGGGCGGCGGAAAGGAAGTCTAAGAGAAGGCCGGAACAAAAACCCGTAAGCTGGCCCGACATGGAGCCGTTATTGTAGGAGACAAAAACCAGGATACCCAGGGTAAGATCCGGTACCGCGTGGTATATGGCCAGCCGGGCAAGCAGGGTCGATTGGAGAATAGCCGCGACCAGGGCAAATACCGTTGCCCAGATAACATTTTTACCCATCAGTGGTGGCTCCGGCATCAATCACGAATACATACTCCAGCCGGGAAAAATCGAGGGCGCTCTCCAGTTCCACGGCCATGGATGTTTCATATTCCTGGTACAAAACCGTGCTTACCCGGCCAATAGCAATATCCGCAGGATACACCCCCCCTATTCCGCTGGAAACGATCAGGTCTCCGTAGGTGATTTCATCCCGTGCCCGTTTCGGGATGGCCCGCATCAAAAGGGGCGTTTCCGCTTTTCCCTGGCCTTCAACCAGCCCCTCGTACCGGGCGCTCGCCAGCCGGGCGGAGACATAAAAACTCAAATCGTAGACCGGTATCACCAGGCTTTCAAAAGCCCCCGCCTGGATAACCTTGCCCATCAGGGCCTGGACCCCATTCTGGTAGGCTATGACGGGCATATTCATGGTAATCCCCTCCCGTTTGCCCTTATTGATCACCAAGGCCGAAAAAAGATTATCCGGGTCCCGGGCAATTATCCGGGCAGGAACATAGTTGAAGCTGATGGTTTCCGTAAAGCCAAGCTGTTCCCGCAGACGGTTATTTTCTTGTAGGATGTCCGCCGAGGTCCGCTCCAACTGCTCATACCGGGTTACGCGATCCAGCAATTTATCGTGTTCTGTTCTGAGGGTGGCCAGTTCCTGAACCGCGAACACGGTCCGTGAAACGAATGAAGATACTCCATGGATGCTTCCCCGGATACCGGAAAAGAGGGAGAGTCCCATGTCCCGAAAATCGGTCACAAAACTGCGGGTGGAAAAGAGAAGCATGGAAAAGGACACCAGCACAAGGGCGATAAAAACATAGCCCTCAGCGGTAAACCGCCTCTTCTTGTGTCTCCGGTCCCCGTTAATCGGCATACAATCCTGTTAGTTCAAGTCATCATAGATGCTGCGGGAAGTACTGAACCCCCGGGCATTTTCAAAGTACTTTCCCGCTCCCAGGGCGACACAATCCAGAGGATGTTCCGCCAGGAATACCGGGACCCCGGTTTCTTTGGAAATGAGCATGGGCAGCCCCTTGAGAAGGGAGCCTCCGCCGGTCATGACGATACCCCGTTCCACAATATCCGCCGCCAGTTCCGGCGGGGTTTTCCCCAGGGTTGCCTTTATTTCATCAATGATCTGGGTAATGGGGTCCTTCAGGGCATCCCGTACCTCCACGCTGTCTATCTCCAGCCGCCGGGGAAGCCCGGTTATCGCGTCGGTCCCCTTAATCTCAACTTTTTCGATGGTTTTATCCGGTGCGGCGTTTCCAATATCAACCTTCAGCCGTTCCGCCGTCTGCTCCCCGATGATGAGGTTATGGACGCTACGGACGTGTTTGATAATGGCCTCGTCAAACTCATCCCCCCCCAGGCGTATGGCGCTGGTTACCACCATGCCTCCAAGGGATATGACCGATATTTCCGTGGTACCTCCGCCGATGTCACAGATCATATGTCCGGCGGGCTCAAAAATGGGGATATCCGCCCCGATAGCAGCGGCGAGGCTTTCCTCAATAACAACCACCTCCCGGGCGCCGGACTTGTAGGCGCTTTCTTCAACCGCACGGCGCTCCACCTCGGTGATGCAGGAGGGAATGCCGATAACCATCCGGGGCTTGATAAACCGGTACCGGGGGAGCACCTTGGAAATGAAATGCCGGATCATCTTCTCGGTGGATTCCAGGTCCGCAATAACGCCGTCCCGCATGGGCCTGATGGCAATAATGTTTGCCGGGGTCCGGGATAACATACGCTTGGCTTCGGTCCCCACGGCCATTACCCGCTTAGTCCCCCGCTCAACCGCCACTACCGAAGGCTCGTTGATAACGATCCCTTTGCCGTGTATATAAATCAGGGTATTACAGGTCCCCAAATCAATACCGATATCCGAAGAATTTCTTCCGAACATAGTTCCACCTTCCTTTAACGCATTATAGCCCAAGCCGGGAACGAGCCCCGGTATGGGTGGGATCGGTTCTCAACGCCCGCCGCCATTCAGCCCGTGCCCGGGTTGTATCCCCCCGGGCGCTATATAATTCCCCTAACTGGAAATGTGCATCCGCATTTTCACCGTCCTCTTCCAAAATAGCCTGATACTGAGCCTCCGCTTCTTCCGTCTTTCCGGCCTTCACTAAAATCTCCCCCAGGAGCAGCCGGGCGGTGATAACCGTGTTGGAATCCCGGGAAACTTCTATGCACTGCACCAGATAGGCCATAGCCGTTTCCGGCTCATCCAGGGCCATGTAGGAACGGGCCATGGCTGCCAGAAGCAGATCCGATTCCGCCGACTCCAGGGCTTGGGAGAAGGCTTCCACGCTGCTCCGGTAGTCCTGCACCGAGGCATAGAGCAGCCCCAGATGTTCCGGAATATCCACGGCGGTATAGGACAAATCCCGGGCTTCCTCGAGATATTGGATAGCCAAATCCTCATATCCCGCCCCCTTAAGGTAATAGGCCTTCCCCAATACATACTGGATCGCCCCGTCATTGACGGCCTTCTTTACTTGCAGGGCCTTTCTGAGTGACTGAATACATTCATCAACATAGGTAAGGGTATCAAAGGTATTGATCTGGGCAATGGCAAGCTGAAAAGACGCAAGCCCACGGGAAGTCAAAAGCAAATAATCCATAGGCTTTTTTTCAAGCCCCGCGCCGCTCAACTCAAAGACCTGCTCATAGGCGCCCTCATCCCAAAGACGCACCAGCTCCTTTTTTTCAATCCCCCGCCTGGTCTTCCATCCGACCGACATAAAGGCTATGGCAACAAAGAGTATAAGCGCCAGGACAATCAATAGGGTGGTTTTAATAGTCTGTTTCCGGCGGGCCTGACCATAATCGAACCGGGGGCGTTCTTTAAACATATTTTAACTGATTTAATACTATTATAGTAAAAGAGTCAATGATGAAAAAAACGATGAACCATAAGCCGGGTTCTGTCGGAAACACCCTTGGGCGTTTCCTGTTCCCATCTATCTTGAACCATCCTTACGGATGGCCTCCCGGGACAAGTCCCGAGCAGTCTACCTGCGGCATAAAACGGGCAGTTCACCGCTGCTTGACTTTGCTCCTGATGAGGTTTGCCGTGCCGGTGACGTTACCGCCCCCGCGGTGGGCTCTTACCCCGCCATTTCACCCTTACCTGCCATAGACAGGCGGTTTATTTTCTGTTGCGCTGTCTGTCGGCAGAGCATTATACCCCGCCGCCCGGGAGTTACCCGGCATCATGCCCTATGGAGCCCGGACTTTCCTCGCCGCAGTTTAATCCACGGCGCGGGAACCTGGTTCATCGTTAGAATTTACTCCTCGTAATCAATATTGACCTTTTCTTCCTCTTCCTCGTCCTCATCGTATTCATCGTCATCCATATCGTCAAGGTCGGCGAGACTGCCGGCATCTTCATTATTGAAGAATTCTTCATCCCCCTGTTCGGATTCTTCGTAGAAGAGGATGCGGGAACAGTAGGGACAGAAGACGATTTCCTCCTGTTTACGAACCAGATTGGCAAACTGGGCGGGAAGTATCATGTGACAGCCCATGCAGACACCACCCTTGATGGCCACAATACCCTGACCGCCCTTGTTCCGGATGATCCGCTCGAACTTAAAGAGCACTTCCGGGTCAAGTCCGGGAATAAGGGACTGCTCCTCCCCCTCCAAAGCGGCAACCTGGGCCTTCTTTTCCGAAACCTCCGCCTCAATACCCGCCCGGCGCTCTTCCAGATCCTTTTCCTGCTGCTCAATCAGGGATTCACTCTGTTTTATCTGTTCATCCAGATCCGAAAGAACCCGTTCCTCCCGCAGCAGTTCCTTGCGGTACTGCTGCTCCTTCTCGGCGGCATCCCGGATTTCCTTGTCCAGGGCCTCATACTCCCTTTGGGTACTGATGGAATCCATGTTTTTTTCGGCCTTTTCCCGATCCGATTCCGCCTGGGCCAAAAGATTCCGGAAATCCCCCTCGGAAAGCTTGGCCTTCTCATAATCCTGGTTCTTTTCTATAAACGACTTCTTAAGCCGGGCCAAGAGCTCTTCCTGGGTGTCAAGGAGCTTCGGTATCTCTCCGATATCACGTTCCAGGCCTATTTTTTCCGACAGAATATCCTGCAGACTCTGCAGCTTCTCAAAAACATCTTCCACTACCATGTATTTTCCCCTTAATGTGTATACAAAATCATGCTTGTTAAAATAATTTATCAAGCTTTCAAAACCTTACCGATCCAAATAGTCCTTCAGTTTCATAGCTCTCCGGGGATGCCGCAGGCGGCGCAGGGCCTTAGCCTCAATCTGCCTGATCCGTTCCCGGGTGACATTGAAGTAGAGTCCCACCTCTTCCAGGGTAAGAGAGTACCCGTCGTCCAGGCCAAAGCGCATCTTGAGAACCTCCTGCTCCCGCTCCGGCAGGGTGGAAAGCACCCCCGCAAGCTGTTCCTGGAGCAGGGTAAAGGCGGTCCTGCTTGCCGGATTTTCCACGTCCTTGTCCTCAATAAAGTCCCCCAAGAGTGAATCCTCCTCCTCCCCGATGGGGGTTTCCAGGCTGATAGGTTCCCGGGCCACGTTCTTTACCAACTTTACCCGCAGGGCGGTCCAACCCAGTTGCTCGGCGATTTCCTCATCCGTGGGTTCCCGGCCCAATACCTGCATAAGCTGCCGGGACTCCCGGATCACCTTGTTGATCTGCTCGATCATGTGAACCGGCACCCGGATAGTCCTGGCCTGATCCGAGATGGAACGGGTTATTGCCTGCCGTATCCACCAGGTAGCGTAGGTGGAAAATTTATAGCCCTTCCTGTACTCGAACTTTTCCACCGCCTTGATGAGGCCGATATTCCCTTCCTGGACCAGATCAAAGAAATGAAGCCCCCGGTTGGTGTACTTCTTTGCAATGGATACCACCAGGCGGAGATTCGCCTTGGTAAGCCGGTCCTTGGCGTTTTTCATCATCACCCGCCCGCAGTTTATCTCCCTGGCCAGGAGCTTGATATCGTCTATAGATACCTCAAACTCCCATTCCATCTGTCGGAGCTTCTTTTCCGTAAGCTGGGCATGCCGGATAAGCTCCTTTATCTCGTCGGACGTAAGCCCCAGGTCGGACTCCAGCTTTTCACGCTCCTCCTTGACGGTCAACCCCCGGCCCAGAACCCGCAGTTCCTTGAGGGAACCCACCCGGAGCCGCTTTTCGATCCGCTCCTGTTCCCGCTTGTACCGCTTAATTTTTTGTGAAGACTGGACAAATTTATCCGAGAAGGCCGTTATTTCATCCGGATGGAGCTCTGTAGCTTCAATTACCGCAAGGATATGGGCCCGCAGGTTCCGGAGTTCCCGGTCCTCGTAAATATTGCCGCCCCGGATGATCAGCCGCCGCTTGTTTTCAATGTAGGTCCGGAGGTCCCCCCCGATGAGTCTGAGGGTTTCTTTGTAGAACTGGTTCAGCCGGCGACGTTCGGCGAGGTATTCGGTGGCTTCCTTTTTTGTCAGGCTCAATTCCCGGGGGTCCTTCTTGGAAAAAGCTCGCAGGGCGATGTGGTAAAATTCCGTGATAACCATCCCCGACTTCTTGATAACCCCCTTGATGATATTCTCCCCGATCTCCATCGCTTTGGAAAGCTCCACCTCCTGCCCGGCGGTAAGGAGATGTTCCTTCCCGATTTCCCGCAGGTACAGCCGGACGGGGTCGTCCACCGAGGATTCCTTAGGCGTGTACGTATCCGTCATTCGATAGCTTCCTTAAGTAGACGTAATTCGGCATCAAGATGCATCTTTTCCGCGAGCAAATCCCCATGGTTTTGCTCTTTTTTTGCGATCCTCAGTTCAGAAACAATCCGGGTCAGCCTGTGTTCCAGCCGTTTCTGCCGTATCTTTCTGATACCATCCGAAACAAGTTGTTCCGGGCGCACAGAAAACGCTTCCGACGCCCCCTTAAGAATGACGAAATTCCGCAAACCCCCATCCTCTATTCGGGATAAAAGATCATCCATCCCCGGCATATCGTTCCTGAACCATTCCTCCAGGGCGATAAAAAGCTCCCTGGCGGCGGGATCATCAAAATCATCGATAGTAAGGGATGAACGCAGTTTCGGATACAACAAAGGGTTTACCAAAACCGCAGTGAGCAGAAACAGCTCATCATTCAAACTAATTGACCGCCTGGGCCCGGAATCGCCGGTTTCCGGCCTTGAGTCCGGAGGCCTCAGGGCGAAGCGGCGAAAGTCTGAAACAACCGCCTGGCGTTCAACCCCAATGGTATCCGCTATGACTCCAATACGGTCATCCCGGGAAACCTCCGAATCCATGGTACTCAGATAGGGAAATAAGAAGGCGACAGCCCGTGACTTCCCCAGGGAATCGGAACAATCAAAAAGAGCCTTACTCCTTGTAATAAGATATTCAAAATCAGTTATAAAACATTTTACACTTTTTTGCAAGGATTCGGGGCCGAAATTCTTCAAAATATCCGCCGGGTCCTTAAAATTCTCCAGTTCCGGAGTAACCACAAAGCTCTCCAGGCCGTTTTTCCGGCAGGTCATGATGGCCTTTTGAGCCGCGTTCTGCCCCGCCTCATCGGTGTCGAAGATAAGGTAGAGCCGCTCGGCCCAGCGCTTCAGAAGTTTGGCCTGCTCGTCGGTAAAGGCGGTTCCCAGGGGGGCCACCGCGTTGGCCACACCCGCCTGGTGGAGGGCGATCACATCCATGTAGCCCTCGGCAATGTAGGCTTCTTTGGTTTTGCGGATCTCCGGCATTGCTAAGTCGATGGCAAAGAGGGTTTCCCGCTTCTTGTAGCCCTCGGATTCACCGGAATTAAGGTACTTGGGACCGTTACCATCCCCGGAAAGGATGCGCCCGCCAAAGGCCACGGTACGGCCCTGGCGATCTGCTATGGGGAACATGAGCCGGTCCCCGAAAAAGGCGCTCCGGGGGTTGTTCTTTGAAAACAGCCCGGAGCCGGCAAGAAATGCGTCGGAATAGCCTTTATCGGTTAAAAAATTATACAGCCATGCCCTGTTTGCCGGGGCGTAACCCAGACGGAAACGCTCTATCATCTCGTTGCTGATACCTCTTGCTATAATATACTGCTTTGCCGCCGCTCCTTCGCTCTTTTCCAGCAAAAAATGATGAAAACTAACCGCCACCCGGCGGTACAGCTCGGCCAATTCCTCAAGGCGGGCGGCTTTTCCGTCGTCCTTTGGGGCCAGACCGGCATTTTCGTAGATTATTGCAATGCCGAAACGCTTGGCCAGGGTTTCTATGGCCTCGGGAAAGGTGAGTTTATCCATCTCCATGATGAAGTTGACGATACTGCCGCCCTGACCGCAGCCGAAACAATGGTAGGCTTTCATGTCCGGGTTCACCGTAAAGGAAGGGGTTTTTTCGTTGTGGAAGGGACAACAACCCCAATACTTCCCGCCCTTCTTTTCCAGCCGCACATAGTCCCCCACCACGGACACCGCGTCCAGTTTGTCGTTGACCTCCCGGATGGTGGCTTCGGCAATATAGGGCATATCAGTGGCCTCCGGCCTTGTTCCTTGCTTTTACGTAGAGCACCCCGGCGCGGATGTGGTCGTCCAGGGTTTGGGAAAAGTAATGTCGGCCCTCGTCGGGGTTTACCAGCCGGAAGTAGAGGTAGTCGCTGGGGACCGGGTTGAAGGCGGCGTGGAGGGCTACAGCGCCGGGGGCGGAGATGGGGCCCGGGGGAAGGCCCGGGACCATGTAGGTGTTGTAGGGGTTCCGGATTTCTGTGTCCCTGTCGAAGAGCCGTTCCGGGTGGGGGCGGCCCTGGATTTCGGTAATCACGTATTCCACGGTGGCGCAGCTTTGGAGGGCCATGCCGATACGCAGGCGGTTGTAGAAAACCCCGGCCATGAGCGGCGCCTCCTCATCCACCCGGTACTCCCGCTCCACAATGGAGGCCATGATCACCCGGTTGTTAAGTTCCGTGGGGGATAGGGTAAGGGCACTGCCCTCGACATCGCCCTGGATCTCTGCCAGGCGCTTGAAGAAGGTGTCCGCCATGGTCTTTACCACCAGAGCGGCGGGATAGGACTCGGGGAAAAGGTAGGTGTCGGGGTAGAGGTAGCCCTCCAGGGTGGTCCCCGGCACACGGTAGCCGGCAAGGGTTTCCGTATCGGCGGCGGCATCCAGAAAATCCGCCTCTTCGCAGATACCCGCAGCGGCGAGGATTTGGGCGGTCTTTTTTAAGGTCACTCCTTCGGGAACCGTAAGGCGGACAAGGAGCTGCTTACCGGAAACCAGGAGGGAGCGGATTTCCATCTGGGTTGCCGGGAGGGAAAGACGGTAGGTCCCCGCCTTGAGTACCCCCTTGTCCACGTAGGAAAGCAAGTCCCAGAAATACCGGTTCCGAATGATCCCCGCACTGTGCAGCCGCTGCCCCGCGGAGCGGACACTTTCACCGGGGCGGAGCTCCAGCCGGATGCTCAAAGTGCCCGCACCCGATTCGTCAAGCCGCAGGGTCGGATCATCCGGAGGAATCACCGGGGGTTTATCCGGCGGGCCGTTACAATAGATCAGGAGCCCCAGTGCCAGGGCGGCAAGGGCTAGGGCGGTTCCCAAGAGGGCGCAGATTGTCCTGATGAATTTCCTTGCCATGACCTACCGGCTTATCTCCGGGCCTTCCCTCGTAATAACCGGCTCCGCGTGCTGCCGGGCCAGGATTGCTTCGATTTCTTCCATAGGGTGCAGTTCCCCCTTCCCCATCCCCGGACAGCCCATGGTCTCGCTTGCGGCTGTCCAGGATTGGCTTGATTCAAGCATGGACAGCCAAAAGGGAAAGGTTCTGCATTGCAGGGGCCGCGCTTCGTAGACGGAACACCCGTTTTTCCAGAAAATACAATCATAGTTCGCTTTTTCCTGTAATGAAAGCTGCTCAACTCCATCCACATTCGGAACCCACCGGCAATATCCTTCAATAAACTCACTATAATCCATTTTAAGGGCCGAAACCAGCGCTTCGGCGTCTTTTCTTCGTAAAAAAACAAACCCCGGATCAAGCCGGCAACATTCGGAGCAGCGGGTACAGGAAAAGCGGAGCCCCTGAGCGTAAAAGGGTGCGGGTACGGGCATGGATGCTTAGTTGTAATCTAAAATGGAAGGTTTTACAAGGGGGCTATTTCACCTCCCGGTCCCCAATGCTCAGAGATCGTTTAACCCTGAGTCAATCAGGCCAACCAGGGTATCCACCGCCGCCGTTTCATCCGCTCCCTCGGCGCTAATCTCGACATGGACGCCTTTTTTAAGCGCCATTGCCATCATCTGTGCGATGGATTTCGCGGTACAGCTCTTAACCGGTTTATCATCATCATCCAGTTTGGTGATGGTAACTTCGGAAGTAAATTTCTTTGCTTCCCGGGAAAAGAACGAGCCGGGCCGCGCATGAAGTCCCGACTGATTGATTATAATTGTTTTCTTTGCGTACATGGCACACTCCTGTCAGGTATATAATTTTTCCCCGAAATCCTTCAGGCGCTCCTCAATCTCCGGAGCCGTATCTAAACGCTGTATATCCTCAAGCACATGAACCGCTTCATCCAGACTAAAATGGGTTATCATCCGCTTGACCGCCGCTACATTGGAGGCGGACATACTAAACTTCTTAATGCCCATGCCGATAAATGCCATCAGCGCCATAGGATCCCCGCCCATTTCGCCGCAGATACTCAGGGTCTTGTTTTCCCGGAGGAAGGCTTTTGCCACCAGGTTAATAAGGCCAAACATTGCCGGGTGATAGTTCTGATAATATGACGCTACATTAGGGTTCAGGCGATCAACCGCCATCAGATACTGGCACAGATCATTCGTTCCGATACTGGCAAAATCAACCTCCGCCGCAACCCGTTCCGCCATAAACGCGATAGCGGGAATTTCTATCATGATACCGATGTGCATCGTTTCGTTAAAGGGAATATGCTCCCTGCGGAGTTCCTCACGGCATTCCTCCAAAACACTTTTTGCTTTATACAGGTCTTCCATACTCCCTACCATGGGAAACATCAGCGCCAGGTTCCCATATACGCTCGCACGAAGCGATGCGCGAAGCTGTGTCTTAAAAACATCAACCTTCTGAAAACACAAGCGCAGGGCGCGGCAGCCAAGAAAGGGATTATCCTCTTCCGGCAGGTCCATACATTCCAGCGTTTTATCTCCGCCTATATCCAGGGTACGCAGGATAACCTGGCGTGTTCCAAAGGTTTCCGCCGCTTTTTTATACACCTGAAACTGCTGGTTTTCATCCGGGAGTTCTTTCCCGGACATAAAAAGAAATTCGCTGCGGAAAAGGCCGACCCCGTCGGTAAACAGTGAGGCGGCAAGCTCATCATTACTTACCCCGCCAATATTAAGGCATACCTCTATGCGGCGGCCGTCCTTCATAACCGGCTCAACTGAACGGTATCGTTTCATTTCTTCAATGCTACGGGTATAGGCTTTCTGTTTTTCCGAATACCGCCCAATATCTTCCGGCCCGCTTTCTAAAATAAGGTTTCCTTCAATGGCATCAACAATAACCATCTCGCCATTCTTCACCGCAGTCATAGCGCCGTTACAACCAAGCAAAGCGGGTATTTCAAAACTGCGGGCTAAAATAGCTGAATGGGAGGTGTTTCCCCCAATTTCCGTTACGATGGCTAATACCTTTTTTCGATCCAGGGCAGCGGTATCGGAAGGAAAAAGATCGTGTGCAAACACAATAGAAGGAACATCTATTTCGGAAAGGTTTTTTTGACTGCCCCCCATCCAGATACGCAATATACGGGTTTTGACATCATTAAAATCAGCGCACCGTTCCCGCATGAGGTCGTCGTCCATTTCACTGAACAATTTGATATACTTATTATACACCGTCTCTATGGCGTATTCCCCGGAATAATGTTCCTCATTGATAAGCTGGAGAATCTCATCAATTATGGCGATATCGGTCAATAAATCCTGATGGGCTTCAAAAATACCCACCTTATCTTCATCTTCCCGGGCCATTTTCTTTTGCAGCGCAACCAATTCATCCCCGGCCTTTATCACCACGGCATTGAAACGTTCATTATGGGCGGCAGCTTCTTCGGCGCGTATCAGATTTTCCCCAATCCTGGGCTTAAAGGGAGCATAGACAAAAGCCGTACCGACAGCTATCCCCTTTGATACAGGAATCCCCGGAAAAATCATGGTTTATCTCCGTTCCAATCTCTAAATAAAGAGTGCATCCTGCAACCGGCGAAGCTGTACCATCAGGGTAGTATCATCAAGTTTTACATCCGCATACGTGATGAGTTCACCCCTCTTTACATCCCGGAGCATTTCGGTACTTTTATTTACCAAACCCATGGGCAGCACATTTTTTTCCTTTGCCTCTTTGGCGGAAATAAAAGTACCCCGGATGGTAAACCCGCCGATACCGTCAAGTTTTTCACCCTTTTTCAGATCCCGCTTAGCAACCGTACCGGTTTCCGCCACCAGCCCCGCCCGGGGGACTATGCTTGGTACATGGTCGATGCAGGCTTTCGCCACCGTAAGGGGCGTTTCAAGGCTGGTCAGGTGGTATGGCCGGTACAACACATAGTTAGGCCCGTTACCCATGCTGAGGTAGGCCAGTTCGTGATTGATATCCGGCTGGTCGGAAGCAATAATGATAAATACGCCGGGGGCTACGCCGTTAATATATTCAACCGTGCGGTAACTATTGAGAACACCGCCGCGGCCCTCGCTTTTCAATGAAAGCAGGTCCGGCAGTTCCTTAACGGTTCCGGCAGCGCCGTGGGCGCCCATCACATCGGGAAGGAAACCCGTGGCATTGGCCATTGCGGTCATTTCCACCATGGTTTTTGTGCCGTCCTTAAAGGAGCAAATCATTTTGGCGCTGGCGCCCTTGCGTTTTGCCTCTTCCGCCACGGTTTCCGGGGTACAGTCATAATCAATGACATTGTTCTTTCCCTTGCCGATTACCCGGACATCAAAGCCCAGGGCGTCCGCAAAGTCATACAGTTCCAGCACCGCCCCCGGTTCATCACCGGCGCTCCCTGAATAAATAACCCCCGCATTGTTTGCCAGTTTGTACAGAATATGCCCGATACAAACATCGGTCTCAACATTGAGCATGACAATATGCTTACCGGAATTAATGGCGTCAATGGCCACCTTCGCCCCCACTTCAGGAACACCGGTCGCATCAACCGCGCAGTCAATTTTGCAGCACTTTGTCGCAAGTTCATTGTTGGTGGTAACAACAAATTTTCCTGATTCAAGTAATGTATTGCCCTCCTCAATAGTTTGCGCCGCAGCAAAATCCTTACCCTCGGTTAATCCCGCATTGCGGTAGGCGTTCTTTGCGTTATCCAGTTGTACGTCTACCACCACCGCCGGGCGCATACCCTTCATGGACATCATCTGTCCCACCATGCCCCGGCCCATCTGTCCGGCGCCGACGATACCCGCGTAAATCGGGGTCCCCTTCTTTTCAAGTTCCGCCAATTTGTAATTCATTCCAACCATTTTTGTTCTTCTCCTGAAAAATATTTTTATCGAAAGTTTATCTCGAAGGGATCGCCGGCTTTCAAGTCGGGCATACCATCACCTTTAAGCACAATCTGACCATCCAGTTCAGCCTCCGCCGCGCCGGTAAATATAAAAGTACAATGACCCAATTTACCCAGTGTGTCGTTTGCTTTTTCACCTACCGCAGTAACGGTATACCGTTTGTTACCCAACACAATTTCATCTCCGGGTTTTACTTCCCGCTCAAGCACAGAGATGGTGTGCAGGGCTGCAAGTTCCGCTAATTCTGCCGGCGCGTTTTCATTGAACACAACCACCATGCCCTGTTCAAAAAACTCGCCGTATTCTTCACCCAGACCGGTAAATGCAGCCCTGTACGCCATTTTAATCCTCCTTAATACAAACCTAAACTGAAAAGATACGCGATTATAACCGCCAGCGGGCCTGTTATCAAGCGCGAAAACAAAACCGCCGGAACACCGATACTGATGGTATCCGGCTCGGCTTCACCGAGGGCAAGTCCCACCGGTACAAAGTCGGCGCCAACCTGGGCGTCAATCGCAAACAGCGCGGGAAGGGCCATGGACGGCCTAATCGCTCCCGCCCCAATCTGTTCACCAACCAGCACACCGATGATCTGGGCTATAACCGCACCGGGGCCGATAATCGGTGAAATAATCGGGATGGCGCAAATAATAGATATGACGAGCAAACCCGGAAGAGAACCGGCAAGGGGTGAAATGTTCTCCGCAATGAGCTTCCCCAATCCCGTACCATTAATGATACCGATAATCAGGGACACAAAGGCCATGAAGGGGAGAATATTTTTTATAACCATATCAATAGTATCACGCCCGGCCTGGAAGAATTTTCCTACCACGCCGCCGACGCTTTTACCGAGACGAACAATGAAGCCCTGTTTCCTGCCGCTTGAAGATGCGGCTCTTCCGCCCGACGGTTCCTTTTCGGCGGTAAATCCACCGGTGGTCACCGCCTCGCTGCCGTCCGCAAAGGAAAGATCCGCTTCTTTGGTACCGGAAACATAAATGTCTGAGGTAATATACTTTGCCAGGGGGCCCGATGGACCCATCCCCATGAGATTTACCGTGGGTATTCGTTTCTTGGGATATACACCGCAGCGGGCTGTTCCGCCGCAGTCAATGATCACCACCGCAATCTTACTTTCCGGAACACCCGTACTAAATCCATCCGCAGCCTGCCCGCCGGTCATTTCCGCAATCTTTCTCGTCAGATCATCAATACCGCCGCCGGTTACGGAGACTACCATGTTTTTCTCATCCGTAGGCTGAATAACCAGCGGACCGCCCCAGCCGCCTTTTCCGGCTGAAATTTTTACCGCTTTGTACATCTTATACCTCCTTCCTTGCCATAAACATAGCCGTAAGCCGTTCGGTCAAAAGGCCGCGGATAAGAATAACAATAATGCCGACAATAAAATAGCGTATTGCCAAATGCCCGAGGGGTAAACCGAGGGTGCTGATGCCGTTTGCGATACCCAGGTATACAAAAAGTTCCCCGGCGTTGGCGTGGGGGAACAGCCCGGTTATCGGGTGACAAAAGGAAACCGCCGAATCATAAAACGCCGGTTTGTATTTCTCGGGTAAAAAACGTCCAAAGCTGTATGCCATGGGGTTACAAAGGATAAACATCGAAAGGACAGGCAGCAAAGTATACCGCAGCACCCGGTATTTGCTGATTCCCCGTGCAAATCCATCCACCCTTTCCTGCCCGATTAGACTGATGAGGGCGTTGACAAAGGTAATAAGCACAACCAGGGTGGGGATAATCCCCGTCACCAATCCCATGAAATTCTGACCGCCCAGATTGAACAGGGTAATAAACCATTCTGCCCCGGCGGAAAGCGCATTTAACACACTATCCATACTTCTCCTCCATTTCGTTTGTTTGCCCTTTTAAAAAGGGCATTTATATTTCAGATCACCGGATCTAAAATAAACTTTATTCCTCCGCGTCCTTTTTCCTGCGCAGATACCCGTCAATTGCCTCCACCGCCTGAATCAACGCGCCCTTCTTTTTGCTCGGCGTTGCGGGATCGTAGGGATGCCGTTTCCGGTAAAATCTCATTTCCTGCCCGTCCTTTTCTATGCCGATAGTGCGCATTTCCTCCAAAGAACGGTCCCGGTACTCGCTTATTTCCTTAAAGTGCGCAAACACGGTATACCCCCTCATGCTTTGCGCGGAGACGACCCGGTCTTCCCGGGGGTTATACACAAGGATAAGTATTTCACCGGGTCTTACCTTACCCCGGCGCTGCCCTATGCCCAAAATGCCCTGCCCGCGCAGTTTCCTCACCGCGTTTTGGTATTGACGCACTTGAATAAGCGATAACAGCATTTGCAGGGCCAGCAACGAGAAAATGATAAGAAAGAGTAACTCCCTGCTCCCAAGGTCGAATCTCATTTTTTGATCCTATCATGACCTTTTGCACCCGTCAACTTTAATTTCATGAAACTAATTTCACCTGATAATACCAGGCACATCCGGAAATTTATTTCATGAGTATATTGACAATACATGAAAGTCATTTCAAAATGTTCATGGAAAGGAATGAGCATGAATTACAATGAGATGATTCTTACTGAAATAGCAAAGATGTATTATCAGCAGGGATTAAGCCAAAAGATTATTGCGGCGGAACTTGGTTTGTCACGCCCGACCGTGAGCCGGATGATGCGTCAAATCCGGGATCTTCAGATAGTAGAGGTTACCATCCGGCAGTTCGAAGCAAAAGCCAGTGATTTTCTGGAATTGGCAGGCAGGGTTTCCCTGAAATTGAAGCTCAAAGAGGTTTTTCTGGTCCCGCATTCACCCAATAGTGGTTTGATACGGAAGAATATGGGAAAAATCGGCGCCGAATGGCTCAATACGAATATAAAAAAAAAACTATTCTTGGCCTGTCCGGGGGGCGCAATGTCGCTTCCCTGATAGATTTCATCAAAAAAACCCCTTATCCCACCGAAAGTGTCGCCCTTATGGGCAGAATCAATTCCATAAACCTTAATATCGCTTCAGACATGGTGGTCCTGGATGCTTCCAAGCAGATAGGGGGTTCTTCGCATATCATCCATTGCCCCGCGATCCTGGCATCGAAAAATGATGTGATCAGTATGAAGAAAAACCCCGTTGTTTCCCAGGAGATTGCGCTGTTTGACCAGATAGACCTGGCGATAGTAGGTATCGGGAGTGTGAATACCGATGATTCCATGATTATGCAGTCGGACCTGTTAACCAAGGAGGATATTACCTTCCTGCGTAACGGGGATTATGTCGGTGAAATATGCGGACGTTTTTTTAACCGGAATGGTGAAGAGCTGGAGGGGGATATTGCGGACAGGACCATTTCAATTACCTTAAACCAGTTAAAAAAAGTTCCCCTTATCTGCATGATGGCCTCCGGGAATGAAAAAATTGAAGGTATCCGGATTGCCGCAAACGCCGGTTTTTTTCATGTTTTAATTACCGATGAAGAAACCGCAAAGGCCCTGGCGGGATGAGTCACTTTACATCACCCTGGGATTTTAGTAGTTTTTCCAATTCTTTATTGTATTCTTCCGCCATTACCGCCCGTCTGTTCGATATATCCTCTTTGGATACGTCGCCGGACATAACATCGAGAATAAGTACAAGCATTTTGCCTGAATAGTCATGGAAAAGATCGTTATGTTTCAAGTCGTTTTTTTCTATCTTGTCCAGGCGGGTGTATATATCCCGGAATATCCAGTTCTTAAATTGTTTACTCAGGCCCCCGATAAACACCAGGATCACCAGTAGCGAGGTAATAATACCGCTGTAGTCCTGGAGGAATACGTTTATAGCCTTAATCGCCTCACCCATGCTCTCAATATACCCCCGGCCCTGGCCCTTGTCAATATACCGCTGGCAGCAGCCCAGGCTCCAAGGGGAAAAGCCCCGGCTATCGGGGAAAAAGCCCCGGCTATCAAGGGGAAAACCCCGGCTATCAAAGTAAGAACCCAGGCTCGCAAGGTAAGAACCCAGGCTCGCAGGGCAAGAAACCAGGCTCGCAGGGTAAGAAACCAGGCCTTTTTGCAATGTCCCGAGCTTTCCCGGTACGAGCCCGGGCTATTGAGCAACAGTTCGGGCTTTCCGGTTGGGAGTCCGGGCTTTCCGGCTCCGGTCCGGGCTTTGTGGTTGGGAGCCTGGGCTATCCGGGTGGGAGCTCGGGTTCTTATACCGCCGGCTTGGGCTCTCTGAAAAAAGCCCGGGCTATTTTGGCTTAATTTCGAATTTTCCGGTGTGAAAATACCGGTTTTAGCGTATTCCTCTATATAGAGCGAATCACGCAAAATGAAAAAGAGGCGTAAAAGGGCTGCAATCACTATCAAACTGCCGGTCACAGACAGCGTCAGGGGGGTTAAGATGGGAGGGCGCTTTTGGTAAAATTGGAAGACTTGCTCACACTTTATAAGATAGTCTATCCGCCGGTAAAAAGCAAGGGGTTAGGAGCGAATTTTGATTTATTTTTGGGTAGTTTATGCCCCTTTTCAGAGCCGTTTCCATGTTTCTACTCCTGCCTGAATATTTCATCATCGGGGGCTGTCCCCACCGTAAGCATATATATACTGGCAGCGCGCCACCGTACATATACGGATCTTGCCCGGGCATTCTAGGCAAAGGATGGGCTCGTGCTACAACTATTCATTTTTATTTAAGAATACTATTATTTGTTTTATAATTTCTTCTTCATGTTTTCCTTTTTGTAATTTTAATGCCCATTGCCTTCCAGGGTGAATAGTATCCCATGCAGAAATTTGTTGATTGTATCTGCCGCTTCCCGGATCATGATTTCCAAAACCATCTACAACAATATTCCATAAAGGTTTTGTTTTTTCGATTAACAATGATTCACCTAATGGTATCCAAATATCATCAACAGGCAGAAAGCGACAATAGAAATCTTCTATATATAAATTTGTTGCTGCCTCTATTGATTTTCTATGTTCATTTAGTCTTTTATAAAGATATTCCCCAACAGGAACATCCAAGCCAAGGCCGCCTTTGCGAATGCCTTCAGGAACAGCCTTTCCCGCATAGATTGGCTGTAAAAATGTGTCTTTATTTTTGTTTGTGACATTTTTATAATGAGGGAAACCGCCTTTATAGTAAATCGCATAAATACCTGCCCCATTAAAAGACGGTAAATTGTTTAATGGGTATATTTGTTGCTCAAATATAGCACTTGCTATACTTATTCCCAAATTCCACTTGTCGAGAGGATTAAAAGGTAGTGTTTCCATATTTATTGCCTCTCCGTTTAGAAGAAAATAATGTTCTTCTTACAGAATCGGCAACAATTGCCCCTAACTTTACCGGAACCGCATTGCCTATTTGGCGCATACTTTCGGTCCAAGAACAGGGAAAATAGTAATCATCGGGAAATGTTTGTAATCGGGCAGCCTCACGAACGGTAAAATACCGCACTGCCCCATTATCTAAAATCATCATATTTTCGCCACCGGGAACACCATGAGTACCAGCCTTAATAGTTTTTGATGGTTCATCCATTACACTTCCGGTATGACCGGAATAAATTTTTGCACCCTGTTGGTATTTATGGTTAATGCGGTCGTTACTATCTGTTGGATTGGGAAGATCGCTAATCGCATCCCTTAAAGTTACCCAAGGTTTTTTAATGTCATCAAAAAAGGAAAGATTAATATTTTCCTTTTTTCCCCTGTATTTAATTGAATGTTTTCCCCAATATTCTTTTGTAACATATTTACTATAATTTAATGAATCCTCGGAATGGGTTGTTTCCGGGAAAGACCATTTTCCATTAATGTCATTTCTAAAACCAACTATAAAAACCCGCTCTCGTTTTTGAGGAATACCATAATCAGCGGCATTAACAAGTCTGAATACGACATTATAATTTAAATCTTTGTCACAATTGCTTGTATGGTATTTTTCCAATTGTTCTAAATGATTTATCCATGATTGATTTTCCTTTCTTTTTATTCCGGGGTATGTAAGTTGCAAAATAATATAGCCAAAATATTTTGAAAAACTTTTTCGTAATAATCCGCGTACATTTTCAAAAATAAATGCCTTGGGTCTTATTTCAGATAATGCTCTTGTTGCCTCTGAAAACAAATCTCTTTTATCATTATACGCTTTATGTTTACCGCCAATTGAAAATGGCTGACAAGGAGGCCCCCCGCTTAATAAATCAATTTTATCCATATAATCTGAAAATACTATATTATGTATATCATCATTAAAAATCCATTGTTTTGCATTATTAAAACCAAATTTCCTATAATTGTGGTATAACGTCTTTGCGGAATCTACATCCCATTCTACTAAACCAGAATGAGAAAAACCAGCGTCAGTTACCCCCAGAGCAAGCCCGCCGCCGCCTGCAAAAATTTCAACAGATTTCATTGGTTAATGAATACATTAAGGCATAGTATTTGTCAAGTGCACCTTCCCCAAGCCCGAAATGCTGCGCCATGCTGACGGCCCACCAAGCCAAGCTTCGTGGCATGGCTTAAAGGTACATTTTTGAAATGAGGCACCACGTATGCGTACGCGACTTTCATGAAATTAATTTCATTCGTACTATGTATATCCGGGTTGCCTAAATCATGGATTTTTCGTAGAATGCCGGAATGAATACGCTGCTCAGGGAACCGGGACTGTAGTATCCAAATGAATGTCACTATTGCCGCAGTTATTACCGCAGCGGGTTTATCCCGCCGTATGACGGGATTAAAGAAGGAATATCGCCTCCTTGAAGAATGGGATGAGCAGGGGCATCCGCTTACGGTGCTTGGTAAGGCGGCTCTCGCGTTTGCCTCCTGTAAACGGATAGATTTGGTGGTAATAACCGTTCCGGTTGACCCGGAAACGGGGGAAAAGGCTGCCCGGGAATGTATTCCGCCGGGGCTTCTTGCGGACAGCTCCCGGCCCCGGGTCTATTTTGTTCCCGGAGGCCCCACCCGCCGGAGTTCAGTTCATCATGCCCTCACGTTTCTTGAAAGCTATACACCTGAATATATATTGATACATGACGGCGCCCGGCCCTGGCTTGAACCGCTATTAATAGACCGGATTATTGATTCGGTACGGGTCCATAAGGCGGTTGTTCCCCTACTCCCTTTGACCGATACTCCCAAGCTGCTGGACACCGACGGCTTGATCAGGCGTCACATTAGGCGGGCGGAAGTCGGATGCGCCCAAACCCCCCAAGCCTTTACGTTTCCTGAAATTTTACGCGCCCACGAAAAAGCGGCCGAACGGGAAGAACGGGAAAATATCGAATATACCGATGATGCGGAAGTGTGGGGGGAATTTATCGGTCCCGTAGCCTCGATCCCCGGTTCAGCGGAGAACCGGAAGATAACCTTCCCCGAAGACCTTATCGCTGCGGTTCCCCGCTAATCCCCTTCAGAGGGGTATGGGTTCTCCCCTTCCGGAATACCCGCCAGCTCCACGATCCGTTTATGGCATTGCGCGCGGAGGAGGTTCACCGCTTCCTTGCGGGGCAGACTCTGGTCCGGTATAAGCGGCTCCCCGATACGCAGGGTGATGAGGGGGTAGCCCTTCTTAAAGAACCGGTAAATGCCCGTAGGGGGGCGGTAGGAAAACGCCATTGGGATAACGGGAAGATTGTATCTATAGGCCATGGTGAATACCCCCTTCTTGAAGGGGCGGATCCACCGATAAAAGTCCCAGCTTGAGGCTTCGGGAAAGGCATGAAACCATTTTTTTTGCCGATGGAGTTCATCAAAGGCGTCATTGAAGCACTTCATCGCATGAATAGTATCCGTAGGCACCGGAACACCGCCCACCGCGCGGATAAGGCCCCGGTCGGCGGTATTGATATTGGAAGCAAGAGCCGGAAAATAAAGCCGGTGGTACCGAACCGTCAGGAGCACCGTGAGAAAATCCCATCGCATAACATGGTTCGCCGCCGTCATGGCTCCGTTTTTGAACAGCCTACGGTTCTTTCGGAGGATGCTGCGGCCCTCAACTCGCAGACCGTAACGAATAGGCAAAACTAACTGGACCAGGGTATAGATCCCCAAGTGTATCAAGGCACTAAAAAACTTGAAAGGCAAAGTTTTATCAAGATAGGGATAATGCTCGTCAAATACGGTATCGTATATTTTGGGCAAAAGTTCCATGTGCTCGTCAGGCTCCTTAGGGTATTGTATCCCCAACTCGGGAACATACGGGCCTTGGGTTGGTTTCAATTTCATCAAACGCCTCCTTTAATAAAACCTCGTAAGATAGGTGGTAAGAATGGGAACATAGGTTACGACAATCAGCACCGCCAACTGGATAGCAAGGAAGGGCAGTACATACCGGGCTGTTTCCAGGAAGGGCCGTTTAAAACGATAGCTGGCCAGGAACAGGTTGAGCCCCACCGGAGGGGTAAGGAAACCCGCTTCCATGTTGACCAGGAAGATGATCCCCAAATGGACCGGGTCTATGCCGTAGGCCGCGCCCAGGGGCATAATCAGGGGTAATACTATCAGTATTGCCGAGAAAATATCCACCAGGCAGCCAACCACCAATAAAGAAAGGTTGAGGACCAGGAGGAAGAGGTATTTTGAGGAAATAGCGCGCTGCATCCATTGGGCAAAGCGATAGGGAGCCTGGGTATCGACGATGTAGTAGGACAGGGCCTGGGATAGGGCGAGGATCGAAAGGATGCCGCCGATGATGGGGACGGCTTTTTTAAAAACCTGGACAACCCCGGAGAGTTTTATATCCCGGTACACAAAGACTTCCGCCACAAACACGTAGATCGCCGCCGCTGCGCCGATTTCCACCAGGGACAAAACCCCGGAAAAGTAGCCGGCGATGAGCAGGAAGGGAAGCAGTATTTCCAAGAGGGAATTTTTAAGGGCCCTCCCGGCCTTTTTCAGGCTAAAGGGTTCCACGGGAATTTTTGTTTTAACCGAAGTGACAATACCAAAAGCAATGGTCGCCAATACCAGGATCAGGCCGGGAATCAGCCCCCCAAGGAAAAGGTGGATCGTGTTGGTTTGGGTGGTGGCCCCCACGAGGAATATGGCAAGGCTCGGGGGGAAGAGCAGTCCGATACTGCCGGAAGCCGTTAAGAGGCCGATAGAAAATTTGGATGAATAGCTTCCGTTTTCTGAGAGTACCGCATAGAGGATACCCCCCAATGCAAGGATCGTTACCCCGGAAGCGCCGGTAAAGGAGGTGAAAAAAGCGCAGATGACCACCGCAGCGATAACCAGGCCCCCGGGCAGCCAGCCGAAGAGACTTTGAAAGGTATGCACCAGCCGCTCCCCTGCCCTGCTTTCCGAAAGGATGAACCCTGAAAGGGTAAAGAGGGGGATGGCAACCATATTATTCTGGGTCAGAGCGGTGTAAACCTGATTTGAAACGACATCAATTTCCCCCCCGGAACCTTGTATCAGGAGGAGCGCCAGGCCGCCGATGACCGCAAACAGGGGTGTCCCCGCCAATGCCGCAAGGATCAGCAGGATGAACACCGGCGCCCGTAGGAAATCGGCCATTGCAACGAAACCGTCGTTGATGGCAAAGGCAAAGTCAGGGAGATTGAAGCCCCAGAGAAGCTTGAAAATCACCGGCAGGGAACAAAGGGTCCCCAGGAGTACCGCCGGAACCAGGAGAAGGCGCAGGCTCCCCTTGAGGGGAGCCATCCGGGCAAAGCGGAAGACCATGACGGCATAGCCGATGGGCATCACCAGGGCAAAGACCTGGTCCGGGATAAACCCGATGATTTGCCAGGGGGAAAGGCCTATTTTGATGAACGAAGCGGAACACCAGGCAAAAATGGTAACGATGAACACGGACAAAAGGCCCGTGCCTGCGATAATCCGGTTTTTGATTTTTTCATTATGCACATAGT
This sequence comes from Spirochaetia bacterium, assembly GCA_025997675.1. Taxonomy (GTDB): domain Bacteria; phylum Spirochaetota; class Spirochaetia; order Treponematales; family Breznakiellaceae; genus Termitinema. The sequence goes on from BNUX01000013.1 coordinate 33,866, forward strand.
GAAGCAGCCCTATGGAAAGATGATCCCCCTGTTTCGTGGTACTCATCCCGGAAAGCAGCCCCAGGACCAGGAGGAGATGGGCAATAAGCCCCGGCGAAGAAGGAACCCGTGAATGGAAGAACACCCGGAGAATAGCCTCCGCAACGGGTAACAGGGAAAGGCAAACCAGGGAAAAATAACAAAGGGTCTGCTCAATGGTCCATAACAGGCTGGCCAGACCTTTTGTTTGCTTTTTCTGCATCATCGACTTGCCGCCAGGATCGCCTCAATTCTTCCATACACCGTACGGTCAAAGGCGGAGCCCAAAAGGGTTGGAACAGCCCGGTTTCCATCGGCATACCAGAGCTGTTCCTGGGCGGGGGTGAGCCGGTTAATTACCAGTCCGTACTCTTGCATGGTCACGATGATATCCTCCTCAAGTTTTTGAATGGAGGTATCCAGTTCCAGTTCTATTTTCTTGGTAATACGAATCAGTTCCGGTTTATATTTTTCCGGGATAGACCGCCATGCGGCCCCATTCATGACAATAGCCCCCATGAAGGGCGCTATATTGATATTCGCCATGTTCTTTGCCACGCCGAATATTTGGAGGCCCCCCACATTGACCGGACTCTGATACACCGCATCTATCATCCCGCCGTTGAGGTATACCAATACCTGGTTCATGGCCACCGGGACCATCTGATAGCCCATAGCCTTAAAGGCGTCCATTAAGGCCGGTTCATTTTCGTTGGTACCCAGCTTCTGCCGTTTCAGGTCATCGGGAACAAAAACCGGCGCCTTAGAGAAAAACTTGACCCACCCCGCCTTTGACCATGCCAGGGTATAAAACCCCTTTTCGTTGATCCGCCGTTCCAGTTCCGGTTTCAATTCGTTCAAGACCAGGTCCAGTTCCGTATTATTCCTGATAAGAAAGGGGGCGCTCATGGTCAGAATTTCCGGGGTGATGGTATTGAGCCCAAAGGAGGTTAAAATCGCCGCCTGGATTTGGTTCATTTTGAGTTTCCGAAGGGTATCTTCTTCGCTCCCTGCGCTGGCGTTATGGTATACCCTCAATTCCACCTCGCCCTTAGTTGCTGCAGCCCACTCCGCCGCCATCTGGTTCAGAGCCGAACCCCAGGGGGTACTTTCGGGAACCAGGGACGCCAGTTTGATGGTGACTTTCTGCGAAGCCACAGAGGCGGATTCGGGCTGCGGCGCCGCGAATACAGGACCGACCATACAAAGACCGATGAGGCTAAACACCGCTGTATACCGCATTTTTTTCATTTTGATTAACCCTTAATTCAACCTAATTCCCTGTAACACAAGGAATTAACTCTTAGATGGGGAGTGAAGGATTCGAACCTACGAAGGCTGAGCCAACAGATTTACAGTCTGCCCCCTTTGACCGCTCGGGAAACTCCCCTAAACTGATTTTTTTATAATGAACGGTATTGGAAAAAGAATCAAGAGGGTTTCATCTAAAAACCGGTATTTTGTTCATATTTAATGTTATAAAATACTAACACGCGGGGTAAAAAAACACGCCCTTCCCGCTAAAACCCAAACGCACGGCTGCCGCTGAAGGAAACCAGGAGGACAATACTGAAGGGGCGGTTATTGGTGTCGGCGTTATGGGTATAGTAGGTCCCCTCCGGAGGGCCAAGGGCCATGGGTACGGCGAGGGATACCATTACGTTGGGTAAGGGATCAATGGCGATTGCCGGTACAAGCTGTGCGGTGTTTTCTTTAAAGGCATACAGGAACTGGAGGCCAAAGCGGAGATCCTTGAACCAGCCGGGTTTAAAACTCAGGTTAAGAGCGGTATTCACGCCGCCGATAAAGGGGGAGACCTCCGCTGCCCGTAAATCAGTTTCCGGGCGGAACCAGCCGGTTTGCCCCTCGCCATTATAAAAAAACTCGGCGTTAAGGGTCAGCTTATCCGCAAAAAAATCCTGTACAACCCCCAGGTTGGCGGAAAATCTCCAATCGCCCCAGGAATCATGATCACCGAGGGAATGCTGAACGGAGGTCATCCCTTCGGCATAGACCTCAGTTTCTTTAAATGTTTTTTTAAGGGAGATAAACCCCCGGAGGGGCATGGCCGTAAGAAAAAAGGCGCCAATATCAATATCCAACCAGGGGAAGGCCAGATTGTATTTGGCGCCGTATCCAATTTCACGAAAGGACGGCGTCGTAAGACCGGTTTTTATAAAACCAGGACGGTTCAGGAGCAGGACTTGCAGCCCCCCCACCCCTATGGGTATATCAACCTTGGCTATGATCGAATCCCCGCCGGAGGCATCATCGGGCACCCTTGCTAACAGATTGGTAAATTGAAAATTGGGAGAAATCCCCCAGTTATGCACATATTTCCCCGCCCGGATAAACACCGCATTCTTAATTGCATAATCAAAGAAAAACTCGCTTATGCCCAAAGCAAAACCGGGGTAGGAAAAACTGACGGTATTCTTTACCCGAAATACATCGGAGATTTGAAAATCAAGCCCTACACCGGCGGACATTCCCAGGCCGATAATATGGGTATACCCATCGTCATCTTCCGTTCCATCCCAATGCCAGGGAGCTTTGCTCCAGCCCGGGGCGATACCCCCATTGAAATAATAGGACGCATCCAGGGTAACCCCTGTTTGCCGCGTCTTGACGGGAGTCGCATTCTCCAGGGGAGCATCCTCTTCTTCCTCCGGCGCCGGATTATCAAAAATGGTGTCCAAATCCCAATCCGAAAAATCAGCCCCGGCATCCGCAGCGCTTACCAGGAGGGATGGTAAAAATAGCAACACGAATAGAAATACACGCTGCTTCACCGGTTCACCAATTCCAGAAATGTTTTTGAATAGGTAGAGTCGGCGACCTTTTCAAAGGAAGGCTTATTAATCGTAATCAGGGTACGTTCGTTTACAAATTTGCCGTTAATCATGGCCCCCAACAGGGCTTCTTCAAACAAAATTTGCTTAGGGACAAACCGGTTGTTGTTAAACCGGTGATAGTCGGGGATAGCGGAGGTCCGCATCAACTGACCGGAAAGGCTGTAATCCTCGGTTTTCCGTACCAGGCCGTCCTCGCTGATCCAGAGCTTCATCCGGGGATAGGTAAGCCCGGCGCTCACCGCTTCCAGGGTAAGGAGACGGCATTTGAACCGTCCCAGAACGGCGTCTTCCCCGGCTGTGATCCGGTAATCCTCCGCAAGGGTGGAACGGGTAAAATCGGAATTCCGGGCGTTGGTGTTTTGAAACCGCTCGGAACTGCTGGTCGTGTTAAACCGATGGCTTTCGGGATCGTAGAACCACAGGGTGGCATCCTGTTTCAGATACCCCTGCCCCCGGCTAATCTCGGGCTGCAGAACAATGATCACATAGGTTGCCCTGGAATCCCGGCGGAATACCCCTGCGACGGTGGTGGACCGGGCCTGTCCGGGTTTATCCTGAACGATGGTATATTCCGCAGAAAAATCCGTGTCATAATAACTAACAAGGCTATCCGCCTTCCGCAGCAGTTCCAAATCCGTAATTGCCCAAAGCGCCCCCGGGGTAGGGAAAACCAGCGCGGCCAATAAAAGTACAAAACGGAAACGTGTATTCATCAGCCCTTTCCTCCGGATAACATCCCGGGCAGGGGATTCCGGGAGGAACGAAACGCCGGGAACCACACTGCCGCCATCAGGATACAAAACACCGCAACAAGATTAATCAACATAGTACGGGGAAGGTAGAGCGCTGTCAAGCTCCCTTCCTTCATGAAGATTTCAAAACTGGGAAACCAGGAAAAGGAAATAAACCGTAGCAGAGCGGATACAAGGAGTGCAAAGATGAAGCCGGCGGCCTCCGAAAGAAGCCCTAATGCGATGGTTTCCAGTACCAGAATATACCGCACATCCCCTTCATAAAAGCCGATGGCACGCATGGTACCCAATTCCCGGGAGCGTTCATGGAAAATAAGCCGATAGGTTACCATAGCGCTTACCAGGATAATCACCAGCATAATCCCATACAGAAAATAGGTAATGATGTTGAGGGCCCCCAGCAGATCCGCTATTTCGGAAAGATACACCGGAATAGTAAGAACGAAAATCTTTACCCCTGCCCAGTTTTCATTTCTCTCATGTATCAGTTCATCCCGATCCCGGACCAAAGGAGCGGTAGAAATAATTTTCTCTAATTCGTTCTGTAAAATAATTTTTTTCGTATCCGTTTCCCGCCGGTCACTGAAGAACATCCCGATACTTGAACATTCGTCCTCTCCGAATAAGAGGAGCCGGTTAAGAACCGGACGGGAAACATAGGCCTTATAATAACCGAAAAGCGTTGAGTCCTCCACAATACCGCCAACCACAAAGACGCCGGTATTACTTTGACCATACCGGGTTTTCATTTCCAGGATAAGGCTGTCACCAAGGCGGGCGCCTAACTCCCCCGCTACGGGAGCGGAAAGCAGGATGGTATCTTCCCCCGCAGGCATTTCCCGGCGTTCCCGGTAAATAAGGCTGTCAAAAAATTTCTTTTCAGTATCCCAGTCGGCGCCGATAGTATACTTAAGCGTCACCGCCGAACCGTTATAATAGAGAATCCCCGTGCCGGACAGGGTCCGCATGACGGTACGCTCCGGATTAATGTTTGTATTAATAATTGCCTTAAGGATTTTAACCATATCATCTTTTTGCATATGCTCTGTCTGGGATACATCATTGTCAATCCCCAGGGTAATAATATCACCGGCATAATGGGACTGGGCCGAATTATACACATTTTCGTACATCCCGTCTTTTACGGAAGTAATAAGGGTGACAATACCAAAGCTAAAGGTCAGAGCCAGAAAAAGAAAAAGATACCGGCGGTGGTAGCGGAAGAGATACTTCAAGGCTAACCGCAGCATTACTATAAATTTCACTTTTTATCCCTGCCGGACCGCAACAATAGGATCGATACGAACCGCCATTTCCACCGGATAGACGGCGGCGGCAAAACCAAGAAACAGGGCGACCCCAAAGGACGCCCATGCCGCCGACGGCAAAAAGGATACATTTACTACCTGGCCCCCCAGGAGAGAGGCAATAAGCGTATTGGGAATGGTGATACCCATCCTGTTTACGGTATAGAGAACCCAATAGCCCCCCAGAACGCCAAGGACGCCGGCAATACAGGCAAGGATAAGGTTCTCCCCCAGGATGAGGGTGCGGATATAGCCGTCGTATGCGCCCATAGCCCGCAGTGATCCTATTTCTCCCGTCCGCTTAAACACGGAAATTAGAAGAATATTCACCGCCGCGATGACTCCGGCCACACTCACCAGAAACATCCCGGTATTAAACAAACTCCTGATAAGCAAGAGGAGAATAGCGGAACTCCCCGCCGCGATACGCCAGCCCACCGCAGTGACTCCAAAGGAGGCAAGTTTTTTGTTAAGCAATGAAATCATCACCCCGGGACTCACCCCATGCTCCAGCCGGAGGATAATAAAATTCCAGTCACCCCCTGCCGCTATCCCCCCCCCTGACTCGGCGGAAGTTTGCAGAACATTTTGGAGAAAATCCACCGAAAAGCGTTCTTCCCCCGCTGCGGCCTCTCCCCCAAAATCCCCGCTGAAAAAATCATCCAAATTCATCTCCAGCAAATGAGCATTTTCCGGAGCAACATCAATACCGGAAGTGGCAACCTGAATTGATTCCAGTACTCGTACCGTCTGGGGGTCTGCGATGACGATTTCATTCATAAAGGTTCCGGGATTCCGGTAACGATAGATCCCCACCAGGGGTACCTCCCGAATCTTAAACCCCGCATTCCCTCCGGCGGTAAACAACAGAGGACTGCCGATAGCCGGCCGCTGTCCGGTTTGTTTTTCAATGCGCCCTACCCTACCGGCGGTTATCATGGCGCCGTATTCGTTTGCTTCAAGAAAGCGCCCTTCCTCAAGGATGATCCCCGGAAAGGCGGAAAAATACGTTTCCGCATCTACCCCGCAGAGCAGAACCCCCTCCCGTGTCCCCAGGACATCCAGAAACGCCCGGCTGGATACCTGGCTGGTAACGATACTAACCCCCGGTTCACTACGGACAAGCTCCTCTACCACATCATGGGCGGGAAAAGAGGGAATATTAAAATATCCGTCAATTATGGGCGTATTGGCGCCGAAAAGGTTCATGGTTATATCGGATGTTTTCTGGATCACCACATCCCCGGTAAGGCTTTCGATATAGGCGTCCCGCAGGCTCTGATCGGATTTTCCGAGTATGCTGTTTCCGATAAAAAAAATAAAGGTAATAAGGCCAATCAGCAGAACTATTACCAGACTGTTCTTTGTATTCCGGGTGATGTTTTTAAAAATAAGCAGCCAGATCACAACCGCCGCTCCGATTCTATGATGCCGTCTTTCAGAAACACAATGTGGTTGGCCATTTCCCAGATATCCGGATCGTGGGTGGAAAAAATGAAGGTTGTTCCCTCTTCCCGGTTAATTTTTTTCATGAGCTCTAACACCCGTTCCCCGTTAGCGGAATCCAGGTTTGCCGTGGGCTCATCGGCAATAACGATTTTAGGCCGGGTTACCAGAGCCCGGGCGATGGCCACCCGCTGCTGCTGTCCTCCGGATAACTCTGAAGGTTTGTGGGTTTTCCTGTCCCAAAGCCCGACTTCCTCCAAAAGGAACTTCACCCGTTCCCGGCGTTCCGCCCGGGTAGTCCTCTTTTGCGCGATTGTCAGGGGAAGTTCTACGTTTTCAAAAACCGTTAAGACCGGCAGCAGGTTAAAAGACTGGAATACAAACCCAATGTTTTCCTGCCGTATCCGGGTCAGTTCCCTGCGGCGGAGACCCCCGGCATCCTTTCCGTCAATACAAACACTGCCGTGACTTGGGGTATCAATGAGGCCGATGATATTCATCAGGGTGGTTTTTCCCGAACCCGAAGGACCGGCTACGGAAACAAAGTCACCTTTGGTGAGTTCCAGAGAAATCCCTTTAAGGGCATCTACGCTGAGTTTCCCCATGGGGTAGCTTTTCCAAAGGTCACGTATGACAATCACGTTATACGCCTTCCCGTTTAAACACGGTCACAATCGTTTTAAAAAATATTGAAATATCCAGAAACAGAGACATGTTTTTAATATAATACAAATCGTACTGCAATTTTTTACGGGTATCTTCCCGGGATGGTGAATGATATTCGCCTGAAACCTGATCCCATCCGGAAAGGCCCGGTTTTACCAACAGGCGCTGCCGGTAAAAGGGAACTTCCTTTTCCAAAAGGTAAACAAGATCGGGCTGTTCCGGGCGGGGACCAATAAAGCTCATTTCACCCTTAAGCACATTAATGCATTGAGGAATTTCGTCGATCCTTGTTTTACGGAGGAAACCGCCGAATTTTGTTATCCGGGGATCCCTGATACCGGTCGGGGTGTAGTTGTTGTCTTCCATCCGCATGGTACGAAATTTTAGAATAACAAATTCCTTACCGAAGATGCCGACCCGCTTTTGAAGAAAAAAAGCCGCCCCCGGACTTTCTGTTTTTATAATCAGAATAATAAGCGGCCAAAAGGGCAGTGTTACTATCAACATAAAAAAAGCCATCACCATATCGACAATTCTTTTTATATATTGATACCAGCCTTTGATACTTAAATCAATGCTCTGTAAAAACCAGAGCTCATTCACCGCGTCAATGGGGATACGGCGCATATATGTTTCATAAAACTCTGCTATGTTAAAAAAATAGATATGGTTGTGTAAAAGCTCAAACAGGATATCCTGCAGGATATACGAAATATTTTTCTCATGGGCCAGTACTACCGCTTTTATTTTGTTTATTTTTATTTCATCCATAAAGGACTCTTTTTCCTTAAGCACCGGAATACCATGATAATCGGCGCCCTCATAGGTATCATCAAAAATAAAGGGAACATGAAAATTCATGTATGAAAAATCGTTGACATGTTGCAACAAATTGTCAACAGCATTGTTGATACCGATAAAAACAATGTTACTCCCGGGGAAATATTTATTGATTACCAGGTTGAGCAGCCAGCGCCAGAACCCGATAAGGACAGCGGTAAAGGATGAAAACAAAACCAGGATGGTTTTCGGTACAACCCTTGACTGATAGTTAAGATAATAAACGGCGAAACCGATAAGGGCACAAAAGAGGGCGACAATAAATATGAGCCCCGTCGTTTTATACCCCGCATAGGGCATTTCCAGGGAATAAAGCCCCAGGGTATAAAAACAAATAATCCAGGCGGAGATTACCGGCAGCATCACCCGGATATGGACAAGAAATTCCTGCATGGGCGGAAAGATGCGCCACCGTATAATAAGCGACAGGTATACCGAAGCAGCCAGTATGGTGACGTCGATAATAGCTATGAGAAGTTGACGTTGTTTACGGGATAGGGTCATAATTCAGCATCTCACTTAGTTATTATTTCCTTTATCCTAAAAAATATGCCGCATTGAGTGCCGTGATATTATCCGCAAATTGTTCTGTGTCCCGGTCATTTGAAAGCACAAAACCATGTAAAAACGGTTTATCCAACATATCGTCAAGCATTTTAAAGTGCTTGGCGTCAATCGTCCGCACTTTTTCTGACATTTTTATCTCGAATGCAAAGTAACCAAAAGGCAGCTCCAATAAAACATCAATCTCCGCGCCATCGTGGGTACGTACATGATACAACTTTGCGTCAATGCAAAGGGTACGGATTTGCTTGTATAATTCCGCCACAACCACACTTTCAAATTCCGCGCCGGTCGTACCCCCATGTTTTTGCAAAACTGCCTGCAGCACACCGTTATCAAGATAATGCAGCTTTGGCGCTTTGGTAAGCCGCTTGTTCATGTTACGCGACCATGCCGGAAGTATAAGCGCTTGATAACTCAATTCAAAATAACGGATGTAGCGCTGCACGGTTTTAACAGACACCCCCAATTGAACCGCCATAGTTGACGCATTGATGGTAAGGCCTGTTTGCTGTGCAAGATAGATCTGCAACTTTACAAAGGGTTCCAAATCACGGAATGTGGTCAAATCACGGATATCCCGTTCAAGATAGGTCCGCACATAATCACGAAGCCATTGCACCCGTTTTTCGTCATCCAATTCCGCATCGGTAAGCGCCGGATAGCCGCCGTAACGAAGGTAGAAATCCCATACGCACTGCTTTCTTGCCATATCGGGGTCTAACACAAAGGAGGGTAAAAAATCAGGCAACTTATCCGGATGCAACAGACACTGCTGAAAAACCGAATCCCGCACCGTGTCATGCCAACCGTCGGTACGCAATTCCGGTACGGTAAGGGGGAACAGCTCAACGATGGTACATCGCCCCGCAAGACTTTCCCGTACTTTTTCCAGCAGCAGAAGCTGGCTGGACCCCAGCAGAATGTAGCGCGGTTCCTCCCACTGATCGTACACCGACTGGATGCTTTCCACCAAGGACGGCGCCTTTTGCACCTCGTCCAGAATTGCCCGGGGATACAGCGTTTTCCACTGCTCCGCATTGAGCCGCTCGTATTGTGCCCGACTGACCGGGTCTTCAATCGAAAGATAGTGGTAATCAGGGAAAATCTGCCTGGTAAGGGTCGTTTTACCGGTTTGCCGCGCCCCGGTAAACACCAAAATCCGGCCGGTTTTCCCCACCGCGTGTTTTTGTATCCAGGGTGCTATCCGTCGTGCCTTCATAGGTCCAGTGTACTGCAGGTTATTCTAAATGTCAAGGAATAGCGTAAATTTTGTACTTGAGATACATATTCAGGCGTAATATTTTTATGTTTTGTCAAGTGGTTATATTCTAGCACCCCACCACCGTAATGCCGCTATGCTCTGCCCAGGTAAGCCGTTCGTTCCAGGGTAACTTCTTCCCCTCAGAACGCCGGTCAAAAATTACCAGATAGGCGGGAGCTTTCGCGTCTATTGTATCACGGTATTTCGTAATCTGCTGTAAGCCCTGCTCTTTCACCGCTTCCGGTGATGAATAATCATAAATCAATTTAATTTCAATGATGTACATCATGTCCAGAAACTCCACCGCCAAGTCCATGCGCCCGCGCCCCGCTGCATATTCACGGTCTATCCGCCCGCCGCCATTTAGCACACGCTGCAGGAATGCCTGCAGTAATAAATGCGGAAACGCCTCGGTGTAATTGAATTGCTGCTTTCTCTGCTGTTCCCACATTTCGGAGTTTGCCCGCCAAAATTTTTGAAACTCTCGCAACAAAGCATCCATGTCAAGGGAGCCATCATCATTCTTCCATTTCCATTCAGGTTCTACGATAGCTGCTTGCTGCCCCTGTGTTAATTGCCGCGCCAGTACTTCCCGATAAATTGGGTTTGAAACTTGCGGCGTCCCTCTTTCTATGGTCACCAGTCCAAGATCAAGGCAATAGGCAAAAGCATCACTCTCTATAAGGAAAGGATCTGCTTCACCGGTCATCAGCGTTTCAATTATTTTCCGCACCCGTTGATCATTCAGGCGCACCGCAAGCTGGTCAAGGTGTGTCTCCCGTGCCTGTATCATCTGCTCCCGGGCTTGCCGAATATGGTCTAGTGTTACCGTTTCGTAATTGTCCTCATCCAGTATCCGCATTGTTGCCCGCTGAAAAAGTGAATTGACTATCCACGGCTGCCCTTTCGATTGATCGTATACATAATCGATAGCTTCCTGCGTGATTTGTTGTCCCGTTTCGTCAGTACGTTGGGTAAAAAGTTTTACGAGGTCGTCTTTATGAAAATTAGACAATGACACTGAATCTGTTTTGATATTGAACGGCGAACCGGGGTTTACCGGGATCCCATCTTTTGCCGCAGTGATATAGTCTTTCAGGTCGCGCATGCCAACCAAGGCGACTGATGTAGGAAACTTTCCAACGCCGCGATCCGCAAAACCTCCGCGCAGTTGCCGTAAAAAACTTATCAAGGTACCATCAATTAACACATCGGTTTCATCAAAAAGTACCACAAGAGGCTTTGGATCTGTCAAAGATGCCCAATTATGTAAAACGTCACTTACCATACTATTGGTTGCAGTCGTTCCTAGTTTGGGAATAGGTAAACCGGCAGATTCAGCACATTCCTGAATAGCTTTACAGATATCCGGCATAGATTTTTCCGGTTCAGATATACCTTGACATCTCTCTACACTCACATAGCATGCCACCGCATCATCCCCGGCATTTATCTCACGTGCCCAACTTTGCAAAAACGTAGTCTTTCCTGTCTGCCTCGGCGCATGAAGCACCCAGTAGAGCTTGTCCCGGATGTACCGGTGAAGCTGCGCGCCAACCAGACGCTCCGCAGGGGGTAACATATAGTGATCCCACGGATTACAAGGACCGGTAGTATTGAAAAAGCGGATAGGACGTTTTTGGTTTTCGGTAAACATCAATTTTTATTTCCTTTTTTGCGGCCCCGCCCGGCAAGCCCCGGCTTTTACGGCAAAAGCCGGGGCTCCCGGACGAGAACCCCGGCTATCAGGGGAATAGCTCCGGCTATCGAGGGAAAAACCCAGACTATCAGAGTAAAAACTGCGGTTATCGAGGTAAGAACCCAAACCCGCAGGGGAAGAACCCAGGCTATCGAGGGAAGAACCCAGAGTCGCAGGGTAAGAAACCGGGCTTTTTTGCAATGTCCCGAGCTTTCCCGGTGCGAGCCCGGGCTATGGAGTACCAGTTCGGGCTTTGTGGTTGGGAGCCCGGGCTTTCCGGCTCCGGTCCGGGCTTTGTGGTTGGGAGTCTGGGCTATCCGGTTGGGGGTCCGGGTTCTTATACCGCCGGCTTGGGCTCTCTGAAAAAAGCCCGGGCTATTTTGGCTTAATTTCGAATTTTCCGGTGTTGAAATACCGGTTTTAACGCATTCGCCTATATAGAGCGAATCACGCAAAATGAAAAAGGAGCGTAAAAGGGCTGCAATGAACGTCAATCTGCCGGTCACAGGCAGCGTCAGGAGGGTTAAGATGAGGGGGCGCTTTTGGTAAAATTGGATAATTCGCTCACACTTATATATTACTCTATCCGCCGGTAAAAAGCAAGGGGTTATGAGCGATTTTTTCATTTATTTTTGGGTAAATCGGGGTATCAATATACATCATTTCTGTAAGCGGTACCCCGGCCTGTATATCATATAAAGCTCTTTTATTAAGTACTTCTTCATATTTCTTAGTTGGAAGGCCAACTGCAGGACGTATAGAACGAATGTTGTCCGGCGTGAATAATTCACCTTTTTTCACTTCTTTGACCACATATAATGAACGGCGAAATTTTAGCGATGCCTGCTCTGCCTCGGTAGGACCATAAGACACAGACCCCAATGACTGAAGCGCCGTGTTTGTATCTGTGACAAGGCGCTCCATCTCTTGCGGTTCCATAGAAAAAGCGCTGTCAACGCCGCCTTCCGCGCGGGACAAGGTGAAATGCTTTTCAATAACTTTTGCGCCTAGCGCAACAGCAGCAACTGAAACCGCAGTCCCCAGGGTATGGTCGGATAAACCAATCACACAATCAGGAAACTGTTTCTGTATATCCGATATAGTACACAAATTTGAATTAGTAGGATCGGCAGGATAGGTACTGGTGCATTTCAACAGGACGATTTCAGGGCAACCGTTTTTCTGTAAAATCGAAACGCTTTCTTTCAGCTCATTTAAGGTGACCATACCGCAGGACATAATCACCGGCTTATGTGTCTGTGCCACATATTTTAATAAAGGCAAATCGTAATTTTCAAAACTAGCAATTTTATATAACGGTACATTCAGCTTTTCCAAAAAATCAACCGCAGTAAAGTCAAAAGGCGTACTAAAACCAACTATTCCACATGCAGCACATTTATCAAAAATAGGTTTATTCCATTCCCAAGGCGTATACGCTTTTCCATACAACGAATACAAGGTCTCGCCTTTCCACAAGCTACCAACATCCTTAATCAGAAACTCATCGCGCTTGCTATCGATCGTAATCGTATCCGCCGTATACGTCTGTATTTTTAATGCATCCACACCGCTTTTCGCGGCTTCCTCCACAATTTTAAGAGCACGTTCAAGGCTTTGATTGTGATTACCGCTCATCTCAGCGATGACGTAGGGCTTAGTTAGGAATTTAAACATAGGTCTGGTCTAAAATAATTCCTTGTGTAAGAGGTATATTATCTTCTACCGTGTAATCCGTCACATCAATACACCCATTCGGAGTTTTTACCGTAAAAGCATTGTTTTGGACAGAAACAACGGTACCATTAAGCGTATAATGCGAAAATCCCGCATGAGAAAACACTATTTTTCTAATAATCACCTTGTTATCTTTCAGATAACAAAAGGCTCCCGGATATGGAGGGGTCAAAGCCCTTACCCAATTATATATCCGTTCCCTTTGCCAATTCCAGTTAATTTTTCCATCTTCCGGGGTTCGTTTTCCAAAATAAGTCATTAGCCTTTCATTTTGCTTTTGGGGGCTGCTTAGCTCACCTTCTCTGAATAATTGTAAAAATTGTCCTATTACTTTTGGATACCAATAAAAGTATTTTTTTAAAACTGAACCGCCGGTATCTGAATATTTGATCGGTACTTTCTTCTGAAACAGAATATCACCGGCATCACATTCTAACACAATATTGTGAATAGTAATTCCTGCTTGTTTTTCATTGTTAATTATGGCCCAAATATGGGGCGTTCTTCCTCGGTATTTTGGCAAAAGTGAACCATGAATATTAAATTTATACTCAAATAAATCTAATATTTGAATGTCAAACAAAAACAAATAATTTACCGAAAGCAAAATACTGTTTCGATAATTTTGGACAAAGTTAAAACACGCATTGTTTCTTGCGTTTCCCGCAAAATATGCAAGTTTATGTTTCTCACAAAAATCAATTATTGCCAATGATTTTTTATCAGTTAAAACAGCAATTATTGTTTCTTTCTTATAACAATACTGCAAAACTATGCAACCCAGCTCGCCGGAACAAGCCAATAAGATCGGAATGTTTTTCATGCTGCGATACTCTGGCAGTATGAAAAGTCAATTTCAATTCCTGCTATT
>BNUX01000014.1 GCA_025997675.1 Spirochaetia bacterium
TGATGTTTTTAAAACGATTGGACAGAATGTTGGTGTTGTAAAACCCGCATCAGCAAAACCAATTCTTGATATGAAAAAAATCTTCATCGTACACGGACATGATGACTCAATGAAGCTGGATGTTGCAAGGTTTGTTGAAAAATTAGGGTTTGAAGCCATAATATTGCATGAACAAGTCAACGCCGGCTTGACCATTATTGAAAAATTTGAAAAATTCAGTGATGTTGGATATGGTATTGTTTTATATTCGCCATGTGATGTTGGGTCAGAAAATAAAAGTGGTGTTACTCCGCGTTTACGAGCGCGACAAAATGTCGTGTTTGAGCATGGCTACCTTGTAGGAAAATTAGGAAGAAATAAAGTTTCCGCATTAGTAAAAGACGATATCGAAATTCCTAGTGATGCAGATGGTATTGTATACTTAAATTATGATGATTCTACCTGGAAATTTCAGGTTTGCAAAGAATTAAAAGATGCTGGATATAAGATTGATATGAATTTATTGTAAATGTGGCTACGATACATAACGAGGGTGTAAGGAAACGCGGGAGTACCTGACATTCACACATCACCCCATTATGGCAAAATAGACAAATGGGATAGAGCAGAAAGTTGTTAATGGGTATCGGGAGCTTATGGTATGATATGAGGATAAGATTAGAGGGATGGGGTTTGGGGGAGTAGCCAATACCGTTTTGATAAGCGTTTCTGATTTGCCGGGACTGTATGCCTTGGGCACAAGTCTTGCCGATGCAATTTACATGATTTATCGGAGAAAATCAACCAAACGACAGTTAAAAGAAGCCCCTCTATGAACGGATTGCCGGAATAGCGAAAAATGCGGCATTTATAGCTAAGGAATCGATTTGAGCAACTGAAGAATTGATTTGAGCAGCCATTGCGGCATAATGCGGGGCACATAGAGGTATTCAACAGGATTTTGCATTGGAAATACAGAACTTATCCCTTGATATTACGTGATAATACGTATATCTTAAAACAAGAGGGATTCCCCAAGGAGGGCTTATCTCCCAAATAGGCCAACTCCTGCAAGAAGGCCGTAAAAAAGCGGCCTATGCGGTAAACACACTTCTGGTACAAACCAAAGGCAAATCGGCAAGTACATTGTCGAATTTGAGCAGCATGGCGAAGAAAAATCAGAATATGGTTCAGAACTCATAGAGCGGTTGTCAAAGGATTTGACCGCAAAGTACGGAAAGGGCTTTAGTCGTTCCAACCTTTTTCAAATACGGCTGTTTTATCTCAAATTTCCAAAAATCCAGACAGTGTCTGGACAATTGAGCTGGAGCCATTATTTTGAAATCCTGAATGCCGATGATGAGCTGGAAATACAATTCTATGTAAAGCAATGTGAAAAGGAAAACTGGAGTGTACGGGAATTGCGCCGGCAAATGAATAGCAGGTTATTTCATCGTCTGGCATTGAGTAAGGATAAAAAAGGAGTTTTGAAGCTGGCTGAAAAGGGCGCCGATTTTAACAGACCAGAGATGTTATCAAAGATCCATATGTATTTGAATTTTTACTACTGATCCATTCATGTATAAATATACCGATATATGCAAATTAAGCATTGAAATACTAAAAAAATTTGGCACATTATTTAAACAACCTATTACGGGTGAAAGAAAAAACCTTTTTCAGGGAATGCTGAAATTAGCAGCAAAAAATAACCCCTTTACAATAGACCTCTTTCCATGATATAAAAGGTGAATGGTTATAACCAAGCGGGAAGCCTTATGACGGTGGATGAAATAATTAAAGCGCTGACGTTGTTTGATCACCATTTGCCCCGGCAGGCCCTGGCCGAGGCGATAGAACAGCGGGATGCGGTGGTCCCCTATCTGCTGGAGGCGCTGGATTATGTCTATGACCATGTGGAACAACCCATGAAAGATTCCACTCCTTATGAACTCCACCTCTATGCTATGTTCTTGCTGGCGCAATTCAGAGAAAAACGTGCTTTCCCTAAGTTGATCCGTATCCTTACTTTGGAGAAGGAACAGGTAGACTTTGTTTTTAGGGACACCCTCACCGAGAGAGCTATGCTGCCATTTTGTTCAGCACCTATAACGGGGATCTATCCCTCTTAAACGGGGTAATCGAAAACCAAAACCTGAATGAATTTGTCCGCAGGGCTGCCCTTCGGGCGTATGAGTATATTACTCGGGATGGCCATATTACCCGGGAGGATATGATTTCCTATTTGCATTCTCTGATCCGGCACTGTCTTGAGCATGAGGAAAGCGAATATGCGTTAGCAGGCAGTATAGTCAATACCGTTATTGATGCTCATCTTTTTGAACTAATCCCCGAGGTGGAAACCCTCTTTGACCGTGATATGATCGATCATTTCATCATGGGTACTTATGACAGTTTTATAAACTATGTGTTTGATACCCGGTATGATGACCGGCGTAACATCCATATTGATGATACCATCGGTGATCTGGAGCATTGGGCTTGCTTTGCAGAACCTAAGCCGAAACCAATGGCGCCGCCTTCTGTGCTGTCCCCGGCGAATAAAAAGAAAGTTGGAAGAAACGATCCCTGTCCTTGCGGCAGTGGAAAAAAATACAAA
The DNA here is from genome assembly GCA_025997675.1 of Spirochaetia bacterium. Classification (GTDB taxonomy): domain Bacteria; phylum Spirochaetota; class Spirochaetia; order Treponematales; family Breznakiellaceae; genus Termitinema. The sequence continues at coordinate 2,600 of BNUX01000014.1, forward strand.
CACTGTTGTTTGAACAAGGCGGTGAATCCATTTAAACAGGACAACAAGCCATACGATCTTTTAACTGATTATCCCCTCATAGTTGAAGATGCGGAGCCGGGGGCAATAACGTTTGATCGCTATTTTAAGGCCCAGGGGATCGAGATTGATATCCCGGTCTACAAGGCCCTTCACCACCGTGCAATTCCTCTGTGGTATAAACGCGACCATGTACAGGAAGACCTTGGTCGGATCGATTTTCTGATAGAGGCCTTTGATATGTTTACCAGGGTCTGCGATGCGGAAAACATCCCCACCTTTGCAGCATTCGATGCCCAATACCAGGTACATTACCATTCAAAAAAATGGATCGGGGCACTCAAAGATTTGCTTGAGAAATATGAGGATGATCTACCCACGGAAAAATACGCTTACATTGATCGGGTTGCGGCTAGATTAGCAAAGGAGGATTGTTATGAAGCAAATGGAAATTGATCCAATTAGTACATAAAAGTCTGTTGTGCGGGAGAGGAAAAATCTTTGCAGCGGGCAATGATTTTATGGGGGTACGAAAGGCATACCCCCGGAAAATCTCCATACTATCTTCACATTTCCCTGGTATCATTCTATTATATGGATAAGGAGAGATACCCATGAAAACAACACTGAAAATTGACGGCATGTCCTGTGAGCATTGCGTCAAGCACGTAACCAATGCCCTGCAAGCGGTGGCGGGGGTTACGTCCGCCAAGGTGAGCCTGAAGACTAATTCCGCCGATGTGGAGCACGGGGACGCCGTGACCCCGGACGCCCTCAAGGCGGCGGTGGTTGACGCAGGCTACGAGGTAGCATAACGGCATCTCCAACCGCGACGGTCCTGGTGGTGGATGACGAACCGAAAATCCTCGACATTGTCCGGTCCTATTTGGAAAAGAACGGGTACCGGGCGCTGACCGCCAAAACCGGGAAGGAAGCCTTGGCGGCGTTACAGGCTAACAAGGTGGCCCTCATGCTGCTGGACCTGATGCTGCCGGACCTTTCCGGGGAGGAACTCTGCCGCCGGGTGCGGACCGAATCGGATATGCCCATCATTATGATGACCGCTAAGGTGGACGAGGAGAGCATCATCCACGGGCTGCGGATTGGGGCGGACGATTATGTGACCAAGCCCTTCAGCCCGCGGCAGTTGATGGCGCGGGTGGGGGCAGCACTGCGCCGGGCCGGGAGCGGGCCCGTAGAGGGGCGTGTCATGGCCTGGGAGGGCCTCCTCGTAGATACGGAGAACCGCCGGGTGAGCAAGAACGGCGCTGCGGTGACCCTGACCCCCAATGAGTACCGGATACTGGCGCTGCTTATGGGGAGGCCCCAAAAGATTTTTACCCGGGATGAGATTATCGAAAATATCAAAAGTGATGAGTACGATGGCTTTGACCGGACTATTGATTCCCATATAAAAAACCTCCGGCAGAAAATTGAGAATGATACCCGGAATCCTCGGTACGTGCGTACGGTCTACGGTGTGGGGTACCGGTTCGGGGGGGAGGCAGTGTAATGATCAGCCTCAGGAACCGCCTGGCCCTGACCTATGCACTGTTTATCTGCGCGTCCGTCCTGGTTGTGGGCGTCATCATTAACCGGTTCGCAGAAAAACTGTTTGCCAATTTTGTTACCGAAAATATAAACACCGAAAGCAGGGAGATTGCCGACACTATTACTAAGCAGTACGATCCCTGGGCCCGCAGTTTTGATGTGGCCAGTGTGGAGGCTATGGGCATGTACTTTGTTCACCAGGGGTATATCATATCCGTTGAGGATATCAATGGTGAAATAGTCTGGGACGCCCGGGCCTGCGACATGCAGCAATGCGCCATGGTGATAAACGAGATTTCCGGGCGAATGGAAAACGAGTTTGGGGTGGGAGGGTCTTTTCAGACAAACCGGTTTCGCCTTGCGTACCGGGATATGGGCATTGGGTATCTTAATATTGATACCTACGGGCCTTTTTTTTACAGCAAAACTGAATCCGCATTTCTCTCCAGCCTTAACCGCTTTCTGCTGATAGCCGGCGGTGTCTTCATCATCCTGAGCATACTCCTTTCTGTCTTTCTGGCGGCGGAGATTTCCCGGCCCGTCCTCAGGGCGGCGGAGGCGGCGCGGCGTATTGCCGGGGGGGAGCTTTCGGTGCGGGTACCCGACGGATATGAGACACGGGAGATTCAGGAACTGTCCCGGTCGGTTAATGATTTGGCGACGGCCCTGGAAAACGGGGAACGCTGGCAGAAACGGCTGACATCAAATGTTGCCCATGAACTGCGTACCCCCCTGACCTGCCTCCAGGGAAACATGGAGGCCATGATCGACGGTGTGTGGGAGCCCTCGGTGGAACGGCTGTCAAGCTGTTATGAAGAAATTGTCCGGCTTAACCGGCTGGTGGAGGATCTGAATCGTCTTTCAATTCTGGAACAGAAAAACCTGATACTGCACAGGACCGAATTTGATTTGGTTAAGCTTATCAATACTGCGGCGGAACGGTTCAGGGCGGCGGCGCTGGAAAAAGGTATAGCAATTACCGTTACAAACACCGGGGTAGTCCTGGTGGACGGGGATTATGACCGGCTGACCCAGGTGTTTATCAACCTTATTTCAAACGCGGTTAAATATACCGACCGGGGCAGTGTTACGGTCACCATAGTGGAAACGCAGGAATACTGCGAGATACGGGTGGCGGATACCGGGATAGGGATGGAGAAGGAGGAGCTTCCCCATGTTTTTGAACGGTTCTACCGCTCTGACAAATCCCGGAGCAGGAATACCGGCGGGGCGGGGATAGGGCTTACCATAGTGCGGACCATTGTGGACGCCCACGGGGGGCGGGTAGGCGCGGAAAGTGAGGCGGGGAAGGGAAGTGTCTTTACGGTACTGCTGCCGGTAAAAACAAGGGGTGAAACGGTAAATCAATATCCTTAAAATCTTTTTACCCCCCCTAAGGATGCCGAATTGAACAGGAAGAAATCATGGGAAATATTTTCCCCAACAAATGATAGATAATCAAATTCAAGTACAAAATTCATAGACCATGTTTTGTTGTGCTTCCCAACAGCAATTTTAGGTATTGCAAAGGGCGAGAAAAAAACGCCCGGCTCAACACAATCTACTCCCAACGCGGCGCCTCCTAATATATAGAAGTTTAGAAAAAACAGATTTTTCATAACAAAGGTATACGAATAGCCGATACACGGGCCGAGCGAAACACCCCACCACCGTTCATTGTAGGGAACAATGCTATTTGATTTTATGGTAGTTACCCGAATGTTGCCACCTGCAATTAAACTCCCCGATGATGTCCGTTGCAGCCGGTTCATGGGGTAAGCGGCGCGTAATGAAAAATTATTTGAGTTAACTATATATAATCCCTGTAAATAGCCCGTAATGAGCTGCATGTCAAACGGATTTTTCTCGAAGATCCAGTCATCATAAAACTTGACTTTTATTTCTTCGCTCCAATGTTCCTGATAAAGAACAAAACCCGCGTCAAAAGGCGCCCGTGTTCCGGGTGTTTTGTCGTACGTGAAAGGAAGGGCAATATTAAAAGAAGCAGAATAGTCTTTATAACCGAATGAAAGCCCAAGATAAGCGGGTGCGTTTGAAATGAAATTGTTGTTTTGATTGTTAAATACAACAAAGTTAAAACTTCCGCTTAACCCAAGTGAGAATTTAGTATCGAATTCTTCAATGGCAGTTGTTTCACCATGGGTAGAAAAAACGATCCCAAAAAGAAAAAGTAATACAACATGGCGTTTGTGTTTTACGAGAAAGTTTTCATTCATGCTCTACTCTATAGTAGACATTTACCCGGCTTTATGCTAGGGTATCTGCGGCGGTCATCCTGTTACCCGCCTTACCAAAACAAGGAGCATCCCGTGAACCGTTCTTTCCGTTATCTGGACCTGGTCATGGCCTTTTTCGTGACGGTCCTCATCGTCAGTAATGTGGCGTCCTCCGCAAAAATCGTGGACCTCGGCTTTTCCCTCGCAGGCATACGGCTTGCCTTTGACGGCGGCACCCTCCTCTTCCCCCTGTCCTACGTTTTTGGGGACATCCTTACCGAGGTCTACGGCTTCCGTGCATCCCGCCGGGTTATCTGGACGGGGTTTGCCGCCCTGGCCGTATCGTCCCTGGTCTTTCTCTTCCTCCGCCTCCTCCCTGCGGACGCCGAGTGGGAGGCCTACGCCGGAACCGCCGCCTATGACGCCATCCTGGGGGGCATGAGCACCGGGGGCATCGCCCTGGCAAGCCTTTCCGGCTATCTGGTGGGGGAGTTCTCCAATTCCGTAGTCCTCTCCCGGGTAAAGGTCCTCATGAAGGGGCGGCTGCTCTGGGTGCGGACCATAGGCAGCACCCTGGTGGGGGAACTGCTGGACAGCCTGGTGTTTGTCTTTATTGCCAGCCTCACCGGGGTCTTCGGCTGGGAACTTTTTGCATCCCTGGTGCTGACCAACTACCTCCTGAAATGCGCCATTGAGGTAATCATGACCCCGGTGACCTATTTGGCGGTATTCAAGCTGAAAAAGGCCGAGTCGGTGGACACCTATGATGTGGGGATAAGCTTTAACCCCTTTAAACGTGTCTGAGACTCACATACGTATATACGTGACCTGCGGACAATGCCCATAGTACGTGCCCTAATACCGTTCCACCGCGGCGGTGATGGCAGACACGAAACAGCCGTTCAGCACCGCCAGGGGCTCAAAGTCCAGGAATTCCGGGACGGTTTTGTCGTAGTAGATTTTGATGTCGCAGGGGTATTCGTCATCCGCCTCGAAGTATTTGATGAGTACCGGGATTTTGGGCAGGAGCCGGTACTGCCAGGTATGTTCCCCGGCCACACGGCTTCCCTCGTAGGTCATCCCCATGTCCCGGGCGGCCTGCCTGAACCGTGGGTAACCCTCTCCGCAAGCCGGACCTAAGGCCCGGAGCAAGGGCTCAACCATCCAGTTGGGGCGGTCGCCCCCGCCGGTATTCAGGCTGCCGGTGAAGGTATTGAGCAGGGCAAAATCGTAGCGGGGATCCGTATTACCCTTGGAAATGGCGTAATACACCAGAACGCTAAGGAAATTGACGTTTACCGGTTCCCCATCCATTGGCCGGACCCCTTCCCGGCTAAGCTCGTAGGTTTTGCCCAGAAAATCAATGGACATGCGGTATTTATCGATCAGGTCAAAGCCCAGGCGGAGGGCAGCGTAGGGGAATTCCAGGTCCCGGAGCCGGGGGGCTATCACGTCATAGGTTTTTTCGTAGCCGTTTCTCATGGAGCCATTATGGAAAGAATCGGGCATGGTGTCCATATTCCCCCCAGGGCCGGCGCACACCTCTGGAGGCCGCCGCACCGGTATGCCGGCTTTGTACCGGCGGCGTATCCGCACTCAACCGCACCCCCCTTTCTTTATCGTCCCGTCCTCACTATACTGTTAAAAATTGCAGCATGAGGAGGATAGTATGGCTCATTGCATCGTTCCGGAAGCGGAAGCTATTTTAGATAAGGAATTCCCCGTTCTGGACAAGGGCTTCATCCGCCTGGTGGACTACCTGGGGGGGGACGAGCGGGTGGTGCAAAGCGCCCGGGTGAGCTACGGCGAGGGGACCAAGAGTTACCGGGAGGATGCGGGGCTCATCGACTACCTGCTCCGGAACCGGCATACCAGCCCCTTTGAGCAGATTTCCCTTACCTTCCATGTAAAGATGCCCATCTTTATCGCCCGGCAGTGGATACGCCACCGGACGGCCCGGCTCAACGAGATTTCCGGCCGCTATTCGGTGATGAAGGACGATTTTTACGTCCCCGTCCCGGAGGATGTGGCCCTCCAGAGTACGGATAACAAACAAGGCCGTTCCGATAAGGCCCTGGAAAGCGCGGCGGTGGAAAAGGTGCGCTCCTTCCTGGCCGAGGGGCAGAAGCGCGCCTATGGGGAGTATACTTCCCTCATTGACCAGGGGATTGCCCGGGAATTGGCCCGGATCAACCTGCCCTTGTCCCTATATACCGAAATTTACTGGAACATTGACCTCCACAACCTGTTTCACTTCCTGGAACTGCGGCTGGGGGCCCATGCCCAGAAGGAAATCCGCCTGTACGCCCGGACCTTGCTGGAAATCACCAAAAAGGTTGTCCCCCGGTGCTGCGAATCCTTTGAACGGCACCTCCTGGGCGGGGTAAGCTTCTCCAAAGAGGAGTTGGCGGAACTGAACAAGCGGCTGGGGAATGGCGGGGAACCTACCCTGAGCGGGAAGGCCCTGGAACGGTTTGAGGAAAAACTCCGCACATAAGGATTTTTTTATGAAAGGACCGACTTTAGTGGTATTGGCCGCCGGTATGGGAAGCCGTTACGGCGGGCTTAAACAGATGGACCGGATTGGCAAGAGCGGGGAAGTGCTGCTGGACTATTCGGTGTATGACGCCAAGCGGGCGGGCTTTACCAAGATTGTGTTTATTATCCGCCAGGATATCGAAAAGGATTTCCGGGAGCTGGTGCTGAGCCGGATCAAGGGCCACATCGAATGTGAGGTGGCCTTCCAGGAACTGGACAGCCTTGTTCCGCGGCAAGCGGGCCGGACCAAACCCTGGGGAACCGCCCACGCCCTGCTCTGCGCCCGGGACAAGATCGACGCCCCCTTCACGGTGCTTAACGCGGACGATTTCTATGGCCGGGAAGCCTTTGCGGTGATGGGCAAATACCTGGCTGATCCTTTGATTACCGATGGGGCCATCGTGCCCTTCCGGCTGGAGAGCACCCTCAGCCCCCAGGGCACGGTTACCCGCGGAGTCTGCGAGGTGAGTCAGGGGTATCTTTCGTCGGTGGATGAACTCAAGGCTATCGAAAAAAAGGACGGCGCCATTTTCAACACCGGCTCCGATGGGACGCGGCAGGCCCTTCACGCGGATACCCCGGTGTCCATGAACTTCTGGGGTTTCCCGGTGGGTATCTTCCCCAAACTACAAAACTACTTTGAGGATTTTCTGAAAAATGAGGGTGGGGAACCGAAGAGTGAATGTTACCTCCCCCTTGCGGCGGACTGGTTCATCAAAAAGGGGTTCCTCAAGATCCGGGTACTCAAGGCGGATTCCGAATGGTTCGGCGTTACCTATAAGGAGGACCGGGAAGCCGCAGTGAACCGCATAGCGGAACTGGTTTCCCAGGGGGTCTACCCCGCTTCCCTTTGGGGCGCGTAGTCTTAGCGCAGCTTTTTCCGCAGCTTCCGCCGGCTTTTCCGCGCTTCCTCCCGTTCCTGCGCCGTAGGCCCCTCTGGCGTAAAGCCGCTTGGTACATCCGGGTATATCCGCACCGGTTCGTTATCGGGCAGCTTGCGGAAGATGAAGTACATTACCACCGCCGCGAGTACCATGCCGAAAGAAAGGATCTGCCCGGTGGAGAAACACAGGAGCGGATGGGCTTGGGCAGGGGAGAGCGTAGTGGGAATGAGCTGAATGCGGTAGCCTAAATCGGAATCGGGTTCCCGGAAGTATTCGATGAAAAACCGGAAAAGCCCATAGCCCCCCAGGTAGAGACAGGAGAGGAAGCCCTTGAAGGGTTTCCTGTTTCGCCAGAGCCAGATGATGAGCCAGAGTACCACCCCCTCAAAGAGGGCCTCGAAGAGTTGGGAGGGGTAGCGGGGCAGGTTCACCATAGATGCGGCGCCGGGAATGACGATGCCGGTCTTTTCCACCGCCTCCCGAACCCAGGCTTCCTGGGTGGAAAGAAGCTGGGCGTGGGGGAAGACCATCCCCAGGGGACCCGTGGTTACCCGGCCGTAGAGTTCGCCGTTGATGAAGTTTCCCAGACGGCCGAAGGTATAGCCCAGGGGAACGCCGGCGACGAGCATATCAAAGATTTCCCGCTGGTTAAAACGCTTTATTGCCGCATAGACAAATACCCCCAGTATGCAGCCGATGAGCCCCCCGTGGAAACTCATCCCCTGGAGGCCGGTGAAGCGGCCATTCTGGAAAGGCCAGAACACCAGCCAGGGTTGGCGGCGGTAGATATCACTGGTTTCGTAGATGATGGTGGAAAAGACCCGGGCGCCCATCAGCAAGACCAGGATGCCCCAGAAGAACATCCCCGACAGATCGTCTTCGCTCATGGGGAAATGCCGTTCATGTACCTGTCTGCGGTAGAGCAGATAGGCAATACCAAAGGCGATGATATACATGAGCCCGTACCAACGGAAGGGCAGGCCGGGGATTATCTCCGGGGTCAGCCACGAGGGGAATTGTACCGCAAGGGAGTTAAGATTTTCCATTTCATGTACCTTAGTATGTTATGGGGAAATAGTCAATTGATAGAAAATCCGGTAAAATAAGCCATGTACCTTTCTGATTTGGTGATTATCCTCTGCCGCCCCTCGGAGCCGGGGAATGTGGGCGCCGTATGCCGCGCCATGAAAAACATGGGCCTTACCCGGCTGCGCATTGTTGCCCCCCGGCCGGGCGAAGCGATGGACCCCTGGAATGACGCCGTGCTGCGGGCCAGGGCGGTCCACGCGGAACAGGTCTGGGATGAGGCGGAAACCTTCGACACCCTGGCCGCCGCCATAGCGGACCTCCCCCTGGTAATCGGGACCACCCGCCGCCGAGGCTGCCACCGGAAAGCCATCACCATGACCCCCGAAGAAACCGCCGCCTTTCTGCAAGACCACGGCGGCCCTGCGGCCCTGGTTTTCGGTAACGAGCGCACCGGCCTTGAGGCACCAGAACTGGACCTTTGCAATCTGGCCTCCCACATCCCATCAAATGATGCCTTCCCCTCCCTGAACCTCTCCCACGCGGTCCAAATCTACGCCTACCAGATCTTCCGCGCCCTAAAACCCGGACTTGCCCCGGTTCAAGGAACTTTAGTTCCCGGAACCTGGGTCCCCTTGGACCGCACCAGGATTGACGCCCTGGTCCAATCGGTAAGCGATAATTTGGCGGGGCTGGGATTTTACCGGAAAAAGGGACGAGAGGAACAGGAGCGATTTCTCCGGGACATTTTCGGACGGGCGGGGCTGACCATTGAGGAGGGACGGTACTTGGGGAAAATCTTTACAAAGGCGGTGAACTTGGCAAAGAAAGGGGCCGGTCCTTCTTAAATATCCGGTACACCAGTAACAGTATCGTATACCGAAAATAGGGGAATAGCCGGAAAAAGTGCAAAGGATGCTGGAGGCAGTAGCCGAACCATTCAAGGCCCCGGTCGAAACTCGCACGGGAGGGGCGTTTCTTGCGCTCCGCAAAAACGTCAAAGATGTCGCTGCACCAGAGCCGCAGGCCGGCGTTGAGGTGCCCGGTGTTTCTGGCGATCCACCGTTCCTCGCCGTGGACCCCCTTGCCGATGAGCAGCAGTGAGGGAGCGGCTTTGCGGATAGCCTCCAGGATAGTGCTTTCATCCTGGCGCTTGAAGTTGCCTATAAAGCGGCCCACTATCCTGAGCTTGGGAAAGGTTTGGCGGATGTTTTTTTCGGCTATCTTGAGTATCCGGGGCTTTGCCCCCAACAGATAGACCGACAACTCCCGGTTTTCCAGGATGGTCAACAGGTTAATGATAAAATCGAAGGGCATATAGCGGACCGGGGTTTTGCCGGTTAAGAACCGGGCGCCCCCGGTAACGCTTTTTGAAATGGGGAGGACCAGGGCGGCTTTTTGCACAAAGTCCCGGTATTCGTTCGCCCTCCGGGCCCGTAACAAATCCCAGAGGGACAACAAGATGATATTTTTACCCTTAACCGTCCCATCGTTTCCCGGGGCCAGCAAATCATATATGGTTCCGGCTAATGTTTCCCCGGGCACGATATCCAGAGGTACCTTGAGGACGCTAATCCGTTCTACCGGCTGGGGAATGTCAGACTGGGGTCCGTTAGAGTCCACGCTGTCCTCTCCAAAAGAATGATCCGAACCGCCGCCGCCCCGTACAGTGCGGCTGTTTCAGTCCTCAAAATGGTGTTTCCTATAATCAGGGGCTTAAACCCCGCCGCTAAAAACCGGGAAACCTCTTCCGGCGAAAACCCTCCCTCGGGGCCTACGGCGAGAACAACCAGATCGGGATCACTACAAAGATACCCGTGAAACCCGCCGTTGGCAAGGGGGCCGGTCTGGTCCTGGTGGAAGATAATCCCCAGAGGCCGCTTACCCCGTCCTTTCAGGGTTTCCCAATAATCTAGCAGCGCCTCCACCGTACAGGGTGCGGCAATCTCCGTAGCCATAGAGGACCCGCTCTGCTGCCGGGCTTCCCTGATGATCCGCCGCCACCGTTCCGGCTTGTCCCCCGCTACGGCCTTGGGTATTGAATAATCGGAAACAAAGGGGTGAATTTCGGCAATGCCCCCCTCAGCCGCCTGGCGGACAATAAGGTCCAGCTTGGCGCCCTTGGGCAGGGCCTGGAACAGGATGATAGGGGGCAGGGCTGTCTCGTCGACCAGTTCCGTGGGGAGGCAGTCCCCGGTAAGACAGCCGCCGGCCAGGGACTGCACCAGGACCCGGACTTCCCCGCCGGCAGGGAGCAGGGCATTAAAAACCGCCCCCTCCTTTAAACGCCGGACCCGGACCAGATAATGAAAATCCTTGCCGGAAAGCCTGACCACCCCCTGGGAATCCGGCGGGGAGGGCAGGATAAATTGTTTCATGTCCTTCCACTCATTTTATGACGCCAGGGCAGTATCGTCCTCCAGAACCGCTTCGTTTTGCAATTCCCGCAGGGTCTTGGTGGTCTGCATAAGCCGGCCGTAGTTCCCGGCTCGGAGGATGTTTACCGCCTCCTGGAGTTGCACGTCGTACTCCAGATCGTACACCGGGGCGATAGCGGTACGGTTCTGCTCGTTCCGGATAAGCCGGCGGAGCAGGGAAAGGTTGATCCCGTATTCACCGTTCAATTCCCGGGCAAAGGCGGCTACCGTATCATCCGCCGCATGGGGATTTGCCTCCACAAAAGCGGGGATACGGTTAGCCGCAATAAGGGTATTCAGTTTTTCCGCTTCCTCGTTGGAAAATTCCGGAAACAGCACCTCCTTATCCGGAGGGATGCCGATTTTGTCGATGTTTACATCACTGGGGGTATAGTAGCGGGCGATAGTAATCCTGAACCCCGATTTTTCCAGGGGATACACCTGCTGTACCGAACCCTTCCCGTAGGATTTTTCACCCACCAGAAACGCCCGTCCCCGGTCTTTCAGCGCCCCCGCCACGATCTCCGCAGCCGAAGCGGACCCCCGGTTGATCAGGACCACTATGGGGATATTCGGCGGGACCGCCGTACCCCGGCGGGCGGTAAACACGGCGTTTTCCGAGGCAATCCGGGATTTGGTGGATACCACCACCCCATCCTCCAGGAAAAGGTCGCAGACGCCCACCGCAGAGTTCAGAAGCCCCCCGTAATTGTTCCGGAGGTCAAGGATGAAACTGGTGTAGTTCTTCTCCTTAAATTCCTCCAGGGCTTCCCGGGTCCGGTCCACGCTCATGGGGGTAAAGGTAAGGAGTTTGAGGTATCCGATGTCCCCGATCATCTCATGCTTAACCGTGGGGACCTCAATGATAGCCCTGGTGAGGATCACGGGAAATTCCAGTTTCTCCCCCCGGCGGATCAGAAGCCGCACATCCACCCCCGGGGTTCCCCGGAGGCGCTTCAATACCTCCTCCATAGAGAGGGCATCCGTGGCTTCATCGTTTATCTCAACGATAAGGTCCCCGGGGTTGATCCCCGCCCGCCAGCCCGGGGTATCCTCCATAGGGGCCGCTACCTCCACATAGAGGGGCCTGCCATCGGGCCGGGCAGCCACCGGTTTGGTGATATACAGCCCTACCCCGCCGAAATTCCCCTGGGTGGTATTGTTCAGGTCCGTCATTTCCGATTCCGGCAAAAATCCCGAATAGGGGTCCCCCAGGGCATTAAGCATGCCGGTCATGGCCCCCTCGTAGAGAACCCGGGGATCGACCTCTTCCACATACCGCTTCTGGATAAAATCAAAAATATTCTGAATGACGGAGGTATACCGTTTTGAATTCTGTTCATTGCCCTGAGCCTCGGCACGGGGTACGGAGGCAAAGATACATAGAGCGCTGAGGACCAGCACTGCGGCGAACCAGAACGGCCCGGTACTACGCAGCGTCCTGGGCTTGTTATAATCATCCATAATAATACATCCTTTTGAATCTATTGTAGAAAACCCTGGGGGTTTGTCAATTGGGGTAGATAACAGGAAAAGGTAGGCGCTCCTCCCTGCTCAATCCCAGGGATTGCTCAGGCTGAGCCCTTCCACCGCCGCAAAGTCCCGAATATTTCGGGTCAACAGGGTCAGGCCATGGGCCAAGGCGGTGGTGGCGATGAGGGAGTCATTATAGGGAAGGGTTCTTCCTGCCCTCTTTTTTCCCTCCGGTAATTTCTCCATACCAAAAACAATTTCTCCGATGGAAATAACGCTGATAGATAAATCAATTTGACGTATCTTTTTAACAAATTCATAAACCTTGGGATTCCGGTTGGGTTTACGAATTTCGGATAAGACGTTAGTATCCAGAAGGTATTTCACAGGTCAATATCCCTCATTTCAAAAGGCTCTCTTGGCATTTCCTCCAATTCCACATCCGGCCAAGGGGCGTTTTTGAATGCCTCAATAAGGTTTGGCTCTTCCCCCGTAATAATCTGGGGCGTCCCGGCAGCCGATTTAATGACCTCACTGAATTTTGCCTTGGCATCCTGTAACTGCCACGTATCACTTCTACGTACAAGACCCATATATACCTCCAACTCACGGTTCGCGCTAGTCTGTCTGATTATAGTATAAGGCCTTGGCGCCGTCTTGGCTACCAAAGGCCCAGTTGTTTCATCCGTTTTGCGGTTTTCCGCATATCATATTCAAGGCGCTTGAATTGCCACCGCCCCGATTCGGTATCGAAGAGGGCATACCGGGCTCTGGCGCAGTGGAATCGTAAAGCGCGATGAGCGTCCGCCTCGTCCCGGGGGAAACCGACGCTTCCGGGGTTGAGGAGGTAGCGGATATCGCCTCGGAGCTTGGTTTCCCCGCCTGTTTCGATGACCGCATCCGGTTCTCCGTACCCTATCTGATAGGAGGTCTCCCCATCTTCCGTGGTTTCGAGAAAAAACGAAGGGAGGTGGGTGTGACCGAAGAAACAATGGGTAAAATTGCTCTGGGAAAAGGCGATGACCGCATCGGTCCGGGAAAAAACATAGCCCCAGATGGGGTTTTCCGGGCTCCCGTGGGACAGGAGTATGCCTTCGTACTCGGCATTGAGGGGAAGTTTGGCAAGATAGGCCATATCCGCCGGGGTGAGCTGGGGCCGGGTCCACTCCATGGCGATACGGGCATGGTCCGCAAAGCTGGAAAGGTCCATCACTCCCGCAGCGGCGAGGTCGTGGTTGCCCCCTAAAACCACCGCGCAGACTTCGGTGGCCCGGGCGATACATTCCCGGGGGTCCGGCCCGTAACCAACGAGGTCTCCCAGGCACAGAACCGCATCCCGGCCCCCCTGGGTTTCCTTCAATACCGCGTCAAAGGCCGCCAAATTGGCATGGATATCCGAAACAACCAATACTCGCATTTCATGTTTATTTTAGAGTATCATGGAGGGAAACATAAGTAGGACAAACAAAGTATGGCAGAAAAAAAAGCAGAACGGCATACCGCGACCCTGTCGGCGACTTTGTCGGACATACTTTCAGATAGGTTTTCCGATGTTTGGAAACTCCTTTCGGAAACCACCTTATTTTTAAGCAGAACCAAAGAATTTGGCGCCCATGAACAGCAGCTCCGTACCTGGCGCGCCGACCTGCAATCCTCCCGCCAAGACCCCGATGTAGCCCAACGGATCCGCTCTGAACTGACGGCGCTCCGGAAAAGCCTCCGCCTCCAGGGCTACGATCTAAGCCTGGGCAGGCAGAACCTTATCATCGACGGGTTCCGAAATGACGCCTGCCTTAGCGAAGGGTTCCGGCGGGTGGTTATCTTTATCTCGGACAAGAATATTTTTTTCCTGGCGGGGGAGGAAAATCATATCGCCCTGGCGGAGTTTCTTGAAAGGCAGGTGGAAGCTAAAATCAGGGCTCACCAAAAGCTGATACGAATCCTGGATCGGCATTATCTCTGGTATCGCCGTCAAGGACAGGACCTGATCCTTTCGGGGTCGGACACGGAAACCAAGGAGGACTTCGCGCGGTTTTCCGCCATGTGCGATGCTAATAGTTTGCTGTTTTTGGGGGGGCTAAAGAGGCTGCGGTAGAGGGAAAAGATTATAAAAAAACTTATATTTGGTGTCAGGCACGTGCTAGGCGCTTTTTTGGGCAACTTGTGCGTGTTCGTCAAAGGTTATCGGCAGGTTTGATTCTGAAATTTGTTTCGTAGATAGTTCTGCAAGCATATTCAAAACCAATTCGGCATTGGTCATATTGTTGCGGAGATTTTCCTTTTTCAGCATCGAAAATCTTGATGTCTGCAGATATGTCCATTAGGTGAAACTCCTTTATTCATTCAAGAAGTGATGGTAGGCCGGCATCACAACCGGTAAACGTACCAATTAATTCAGTCTATAAGATAAGGGAATAGTTTGTAAAAAACAAGCGCACCACTGCGCTACCATAAAAAACCTCGGGAAAAATCACCTTTAAGTCCTGAAATTGACGCTTTGGTCCGGACCGTCAAGCAATTGGACGAAAATGACCGCAAAATGCTCTTTGGGATAGCCCTTTGTTCAAAAACAACCGGAAAGGCGGGGGGTAGCGGCCATTAGCGAGGATATTGACGAGACATTGAAGCCATAGATAGGCAGCTTGACAAGAAAGCCGGATTAACCTATGTTAAAAAGATAGGGGAAAGTGGGCGAAGACGTATTCGGCGTAAGCTCGGGGGGCCTTAGGGCAGCATCGAAGCGTCGCCCCGCCTCTATGTTTTGTACCTATAGCACGTAACCAATGCTAACCAACCGCCGTAATGTATTCTGAGTTCCAGAACAAGGGTGATTTTCCCCCCGATATTTTTACTGATTTCAATACAATCATTATTTTGGTGGGAAGTAACAGATAATTTTATCTCTACTGCGGTATTGATTATCTCAACAATATGCAAAAGATCGTCATCCTGAAGATTATGATCCGCTCTTTTATAAGAATGTCTCACACCTTCACTTTCAAGCATAATATTTGATACATCCTTACCGCAGACCGCCTTTATCCGATTTGCAGCATCGTGTTCAACCGTCCCTATGAAAGCTTTTCTATTTTCCTTTCCGTTTCTGGCTTCATCTATGAACTGTTCAAGTTCCAGGGAGGATAGCCGATGTAAATACCAATTTCCCGGTTTCGATTCTGACTGTATCACCTTCCCATCCTCACTCAAATATTACGCAAGTGGCTTTAGCCTAGCATTTTTTTATACCTTGGAATACCGGGAACCTTATCTACGGAACGCCGTTCCTTCAAGAAGGAATGCCATCCCTTCAAGAAGGAACGCCATCCAATTCAAGAAGGAACGCCTCCACTTCATGAAGGAACGCCTCCACTTCATGAAGAATCGCCATCCCTTCATGAAGAATCGCCATCCCTTCATGAAGGAACGCTATCCCTTCAAGAAGGAACACCGTCCCTGCACCGGAAAACTAGGGGCTTTTGCCGGGATTTGGGTAATGCCGCCCCCTGTCGGAACGGCGCGGGCGCGGGCCCGAGAAGGCTTCACCGGGAAAGACCCGCGCCAGAATGGGGAACGCAAGGAACATAAATAGGCCCTATTGCAACGGTATGTCGTCATACCGCCCGGAATTGTTCCAGTAGATAAACCCGTTCCCCCCGGCGTCCCGGACCCCTTCAACCTGGCGGCGTACATAGTCGGGGTTGTAGTACTGCCGGTCGTAGGACACGTTCAGGAAAAATGCCTGCACATAGGGCCGGACGATGATCTGTCCCCGGCCGATGCGCTCGGTGCGCTGGGTGCCCTGGTAGTAGATCCGGTAGGGGCGGAGTTCCGCGGGGTTTTGGGCGAGGAAGTCCTGTTCAAAGTGGCTGGGGTAGTACATGGGGCAGATCACGTCCACGTAGGGGGCCAGCAGCTCCACCTCCTGGCCGGTCCGTGCGCCGGTGCGGTACCAGCCGTTGGCGCCGTAGATGTCGATGCTGATGGGCGCATCCACCCGTGAACGGATGTGCCGCATGAATGAAAGGATGGCGCTTTCCATGTCCATGCCGTTTTCCCGCCAGCGATACTGTGCGTCACCAAGGTTAGCCCCATCGGTGGGGAAGCGGATATAGTCAAACTGGATTTCGTCAAAGCCCCGCCTGCAGAGTTCTTCCGCAATGGCGGCGGTGTATTCCCACACTACTTCTGAATAGGGGTCCACCCAGCGTTCATCGTAGTAGGTCCTGAGAATCTCGTATGCCGTCTTCTGCTTGCAAAAAAATTCTGTTTCGTTGATGGTATCCTTGTCAACCCCGGTCCCCTTGGCCTGCCGCGTATCGTAATAGCCCACCCAGGGCTGATTCCTCCGGCTGTCCCATAGGGCGTACCTGCCCCCTTCTTTCCTGGCCAGCTCCGGGTCCTTAAAAACCACAATCCGGGCAACCGTATAGATACCCCGGCCCTTCAGGTTTTTTAAGAGGGCATCAATATCCACCGGCCGGAAGACCCGCCCCTTTTCGCTGATAGCACCATTGTTCGGGCTAAACCGTAAGCGGCCGTAGTCGTCCTTCATATCGATCACCACCATATCAAGCCCCCCGTCTTCTATCGTCTTGAGGTAAGGCGCCAGTGACCGGCTTTCCATGGAATGATTCACCGGGAGGTACAAGCCCTGTCTGCCCCGGGCTATATCCTGCGGGGGCGAGCTGATTAGGGTGTTTTTGTGGGCCGGTTCCGGCGCCGTCCCCGCTTCCAGCAGCCAAAGCTCCGACAGAGCCACCGGGTCCGTACCGGTGAAGGTGTTGCTGCTCCAGGCGATAAGGCTTGATGGCTTGAGCCCCCAGGCTGCGGGGATGGATCGGATAAAGGCACGGAGATCCGGTCTGGTCCGCACCACGAATGGCTGCGGGTAGTTCAATTCCAGGATGGACCCTTCCCGGACAAACCGTATTCCCCGGGCGCTTAAGTCCAGGGAATCCACGGTGCCGAAGTTCGTGGAATCCGACCAGACGGGGGTAAACCGTTTCTGTTCCCAATCAAGCTGGTAGATCCGGCGGCGGAATGTCTGGGATGCGTATATCCGCGGAACGCTGCCCGCCAGGGTCACCGCTATATCCGAAACCTCGTCGGGATTTGCGGTGGTTTCCAGCCGCTCAATCCCCCCATTCAGTTCCACCCACGCAGAATTCCTGCTGTCCGGGTGGCGGTAATGCACCCCGTAGGTGCTGTGGGAGAGAAAAACGGTCAGCGCCGGCAGCATTGCCGCAGCCACCGCCTTTATCCCGTTCGTTCTGTAGGGGGGCGCTCCCAGGCTTTCCCAGTTCCGGCCCGCGTCCCGGGAAAGAAACACCGTATCCTTGGTGGCGCACACCATGATGTCCGGGTTGTCCGGCAGGGCCTTGAGGTCCTTTAGTTCCTGGACCAGGGAGGTAAAGGTTTTTACTCCCCGTGCATAATTCTTTACCGTTTTAACCGGAAGCCCCTTGTTCCGGGGCTCCCAGTGGAGCAGGTCCGTCGAAACCAGAACCCCCTGATCCCCCAGGATGGCCCAGTACGCAGCAGTCTTGAGCACCTTCCGCACCGCGCCCCCGGTCCACAGCGGCCGCATGATGCCCATCCGGTCCATCCCATAAAGCCCCCGGTCGGTCCCCATAACAATTGGCCAATTATTCTGACCGGACAGACCCGTCTGGGTACTTGCGCCGGAGGGGAGGAACAGAACGAGGCAACAGGAGAATAATAAAGCCGCACGGAAACGGCTACAGATACCTTTTCGGTTCACCGTTATTTACCAGGGCGTACAGCTCGATATACGACTTAGCGGTACTGGCGGCGATTTTTGCCAGGAGTACCTCCTCAACCTGGAAGAGTCCTAGCTCGCCGGACATCTGTATTTCAATGTGTATCGGTTTTTCCCTGCCCCGGGAAATCCTGACATCCTCAATGGAATTGGCGGATAACTGGTGAATATCCCCGGCCCGGGGACCCCCCGCCACAATCAGGGGAATCCGGGCCCGGCCCTTGGTCATATCGCAGCCGTCCGCAATCTGCACCACCCCCGCCTCCAGGGAATGGATGGTCCGGGACCCCATGTGTCCGGATATGCCTTCCAGCGCCAGGGACCGCACGGTGACCAGCTTTTGCAGATTCCCGGCATAGACCTTCCGCAAGAGCCGGTCCAGGATTGGGTAGGACAGGTACACGCTGTGCAGCTCATGATCCTGGCGGCCTATGGTCATCCCCAGGTCGTGCAGTATGGCCGCCAGAAACACTGCGGTAAGGCTGTCCTCAAAACTACCGCAGTCCTCCCTCTCAAGGCTGGTCTTAATCCCCGCATCCCGGAGGAGCCCCATCATGACAAGGGCGTTCAGCGCCACGATACGCACATGAACCGGGCCGTGATCGTTATAATTCAGCCGCATAATGGAAACCGTGTTGGCGTATTCCTGCATGGCCTGGACCTCATCGTCCCCCAGGGCAAGTTTGCCCGCCTCCGTCGCCTTGCCGGAGAGGCCGAGGCGGGCAACCGTGTCGAGGATTTTGGTATCGAGGGATAGTTCTTTTTGTGATCGCATGCCTGTAAAATACGCTTATTTACGATTAAAATCCAGGGGGGTAAACGGGGGATATCCAAAATAATTTTATTCCCATTTGAACCGGGCATTCACTTTTTTCCATATCCATTGCCGGCTGTCCCTATTGCCTCCGGGGAGACCGTCCCCGGCTCTGTCCGGTTTGCGGGGCAGTTCTGCGGCTCTTTGATAAGCCCGGGTGGTCCCATGTCCATTGCGTCAGACGGCGGACCTTTGGTCCGAGACGATAGGCAGGGCATAGAATGACCCTGGGCGAAGAATTTCGCTATTCCGCGCCGCTTGGTTGTTCATCCGGGTTTTCCGGAGGCTTTTCTTCCTTGAGCGCTTTTTCCAGCCCCTGTCCGATGGCCAATAGAATCAGATCGGTAAAAGCCCCCCTGCCTTCAGGCGTGAGTTTTGCGTAAAACTCCCGAGCTTCTCTATTTATGGAGGTTCCCGACCGGTCCTCCTTAAAAAACAGGTGTGGCTCTACCTTCAGGGCCCCGGCAATTTTTTCGATCATCTCTATGGAAGGGAATTTCCTCCCTATTTCGATTTCCCCAATGTAACTTGCGGCGGTATCGCACTTTTCCGCCAGTTTCATCTGCGAAAGCCCCTGGGATTTTCTGATTTTCTTCAAATTTAGGATAAAAATGTCCCGCAGGCTCATGATTTTATGCTAATAGCTAGTAAAAGTAGTTTACAATGAGCTATAGACCGATTAAAATGTAGCATTTGATAATCTAATAGCTTGCATTTTTTTTGGATATGCGGTATAATGGTTGGATAAGTGAGGAATGGCTATGAAAAATCGATTCGTTTTGAGCTTATTGGCTTCGGCAATCCTATGTTCGTCCTGTGCGTCCTTAGAAGGATTATTTGACAAAATAAGTAATGTAGATTCGTCCGGCAGGGGGTCAAGTTCATCTACTCCCATAAAGGCAGACCCAAAGAGGCGGGCCGCCCCTGATTCCTCAAATTGGGATATTGAAAAATTGGATACCGCCAAAGATGCGGATTATTTATCCGGCATTGAAAAAGATGTTGTTTTAGAAATGAACATGGTACGAAGTGATCCCAAAAAATATGCCGCATTGTATATACAGCCAAAGTTACAATATTTTAACGGTAACAATTATTCAGTTCCCGGACAGATAACATTGGTTACCCAGGAAGGGAAAAAAGCGGTTGACGGTTGTATTGCAGCATTATCAAAAATGAAAGCCGTTGAAATTCTGACCCCCGAAAAGGGATTGTCGCTTGGTATAAAAGATCATGTAATAGACCAGGGGAAAACAGGTCAGACAGGACACGCCGGGAGCGACAAGAGCGATCCCTTTAAGCGGATAGGCCGGTATGGCGGTGGTTATAAAACAGCCGGGGAAAATCTTGAGTACGGATCAAATACCGGCCGTGATATTGTTACCAGTCTTTTGATAGATGATGGTGTTCCCAATCGTGGCCACCGTACAAATATCATGAACAAAGACTTTGCTCAAACTGGCGTTGCCTTTGGGACACATCCGGAATATAGAAACATGTGCGGTATTACTTATGCCGCAGGGTATACAAGCAATTAGGTGAAAGGGGGAAGTGTATGAAAAATTTTACTTTTTTAATTACCTTGTTATTGGTATCCGTCACGAATGTTCTGTTTCCACAAACAGCCGATAGTATAAATGCGGCTATAGACAGCGGGAATATTGCGGTTCTTTATAACTATATACAAAAAGGCCCCGAGGGGACTGATGCAAAACTGGTAAGCAGTGCAACAAGCGCCGTGCGGCGTTATACCACAATAGATTCTTCTACGCAGAAATACCGTACCGGTAAAATGGATGCCCGTGTCAGAAATGTCGGCAAGGATCTGATGGACAAGGTTTTTGTTGATCCCCAATCGGCGCTTCCTGATGTTACAACAAAACTTGTAACCGGAGTAGGCGACCAGTTTCTTAAAGTAAAGATAATTCATGACTGGATTTGTGATACTATTGCCTATGACGCAGAGATGTATTTTTCAGGCAGAATCAGAAATCAAGACTATGTTTCGGTTCTTAAAAAGAAGGCCGGGGTGTGTTCGGGATATGTAAGCGTCTTTAATGAAATGTGCAGACTTGCGGGGATAGGGTCAATCGGAATAAGCGGATATTCAAAGGGCTTTGGGTATGGTGGTACAATTGGGGGTCAGACCGACCATGAATGGAATGCGGTAAAGCTTAACGGAAAATGGTATCTTGTTGATGTAACATGGGACGCCGGGAATTTAGACCGAAGAACTTTTATAAAGAATTATTCAGCCGAATGGCTTTTTCTTGATTCACGGCCATTCCTCTATTCACATTTACCGGAGGAAGAACGCTATCAATTCTATGCGCCGGTCTTAACGGCGAATGATTTTATGAGGGAAGCGTATATTGCGGGTAAGTTTTTTCAATATGGGCTTGCTTTAACGTCGGAAAATCCCGGCTATAATAATCTCATACATGACGGGTTTACCTTCGAGCTTGCTGCCCGTAATGCCAATGTTTCATTGTCAAATGCAGTAAGAACACCCCAGCAAAGAAATGTAACCGGTGTGGCATGGATTGATAAAAAAGGTACAACATTTACCCTTGATTTTGATGTGCCTGATACCGCAGAATATCGGGGACATGTTTTTGCCCGCTATAATAATGAAATTCGTCTGCAAGACAGGATAGCCATTGGGACTTTTGAAGGTGATTGGCTTCCAAGAGCGGAGGCGTTTTACAATACAAAAAATCCCAAAGACCGAAAGATAACTGAACGAGAGTTGCAGTTATTTAAGGATTCCTATTTTAAGGTTGCCGATAACGGCGCTTATTATTTTGCCGAAGACCAGTTTGACACGGCAAGAAACAATGCGGTTTTGAAAATACATAAACTGCTTGAATTGCAGACGAATTGGTTGGAAAATATTCTTGGTTTTAATATTAAAGCGGCGCCCGGGTATCAGGGGTTTGGAGTGAATGCCCAAAAATATCCTTTTACTTATCCGTCGTATAATGATGTTTCAAACACCCAGCTTATATCGCCGTTAAAGGGTGTATTAAAATCCGGCGAGACAGAGGTTTTTACCATGACCTCAAAGGATTTTACCAATTTTGCCATAATAATCAATGGGCAATTTAATCCGCTCAGTAAAGACAAGGCGGGGAATTTTGAATTAGCCTTTGAAATCCCGGCGGAAATAGAAAAATTAGAACTATTTGGTTCAAAAAATGGCCGGCAATACACGGGGATAATACGGTATGATGTGGTACAATGATCAGGAAAAGAACATTATAGAAAAACTATTATCAATATATGAAAATAAAATGCCCGGAAAACAAGGTGAAATATATTGCATAAAGGAAATGAAAAATATTGCGATTGCTTTTTCAAATGAGATTGAAGTCAATACTATATTTTTAAATACTACTTTAAAATTTTTAAATAATACGAGAGATTTAATTGCTGATTACGGCAATGATTTTTATGGACATTATTTAAATATTTTAGAGGAAATAAATGATTTTTATTTAAACATATCTATGAAAGAAGGGAAAATCACTGCGGAGAAACACTTTCGCCATGTCTGTTTTGATTTTCCTCCGGATGATCAATTAGTATCAGAAATAAAAAAGAGAAAATATAAATGGTGCTAATACGGCATGATATTATCACATATCCCTTTCCCTCCATTCCCGTATCCGGGCCTTCCTGCTTTCCTCTGCATCAACAACCTGTCCCAATGAAAGTAGATGCGCCTGCCGAAGCCACCAAAAGGCCTCATAGAGACACTGCGTATGGCGGCCTGGAGAAATAGAATCCCTAAGGAAGTCGAGGCGCTTAATAGTTTTTTTTAATTGACCTTGTACATCAGGGGATGGGTCGTTTTTTTGATATTCTTCAAGAATATTTTTGTAAAAATGCCCCCTCTCCCCTTTTACTTCAAGGTCGGCTAAGGCTCTTACATACGCATACCGAAACAAAGGGCTTGGTTCATTATATGTTTCGTCAAAGCCGGTCTCTTCCCGTTCAAGCGGTGTATAGTCCTCCGGATTTCGTTTTTCTTTAGCGCCAGGTTTGAGATATTTTATAAAATCATGGGCCATATCAAGTCTGAGCTGTTTAAGGACATCCTGATCGCGCCGCTTGAAGAAGTGCATTATTTCATGGACTAAAGCATGTTTAGGCGACAGGTCCGGATTCACCAATGGTATTTTTGAATTTCTAAAGACTCGCATGAGAGGGTTAAGCCCGTACCAAAGGCTTTTTTGAGAAACATGCCAAACGGTGGCTATTACGAATTCAAAAACTGGTTCCCATTGATCAATTTGTATTTTGCTGAAAACCGTGTTGAGGAATGTAGAGCATATTTTATAGATCCATTCTTTTTTCCCTTCCGGCAATGCCGCCCATTCTTCGGGGAATATGTATTCAATCTGAAGTAGCGTAAACAGTTCTATATGATTACCGCTTGTATCCTGTTCCGCTCTTTGAAGACACATCTCCAGGAAGGATGCTTTTATTTCAACAGACAGAAAGGTCAATTTTTCTTTTCGATTCCTCATGTCGGCGTCATCTTTCCGGTCAATAATTGCGGTGCAGAGGCTCTCTATTTTCCTAACCATTTCTCTGCGATCCTTATACGTATTGCCGGTTTTTTCGTATAATGATTGTAGTCCCGCCGGAAAAAACGCAGAATCGTCAACCAGGGGATACACGAATAAATCAAATGGTATATCGAAAAGATGATCCTCCAGGTAAAAGGGCTTTTTTTTCTCTAATGCGAGGCAGTAAAGCTGGTAGCATATCTGCTTGCTGCCGATAATTGATTTATAGACTTCTTTACAAAAGGCTAAGGCGTGTTCCGGGTCTTTACAGCCTTGAACATGGAGGAGATACAAAAGATGTGCGCTTTCATCATTAAACGGATATTTATTGCTCCTTATGGTCTGTGAAATTTGGGCTAAGATGTTTTCAGGTAAAGTACGCGGCTTTCCCGAAATAACTTTTTCAATAGCCTTTTCTGTTGATATTTTCTTTACAACTTTCCCCTTCGATGATAAAAGAAAAATACTGATAAAATGGGCGAACCATTGATAATCATAGGGATACGCTTCTTCTTTTCCTGAATCAAGCGAAATCCGGAGAAGGTCATGAAGCATCTCTTCGTCAAAATACGGAGCAATAAGCGGGTCAAGTATCGGGAAATCGTCCGACCATATGTCACCGTCTTGGCAATCAATAAACCGGTACCAATAGCGGGCAAGGCGGAGTATATCATCGCGGCTGCTTGGTTTAACCAACGCTAAATATCTTTTGAATACCGTATATTCAAAATAACCCATGTCGCCGCGCTGATAATTCTGAAAACTTTCTACAGGGAAAAAATCTTGTACCGGGAAACATGCAGCTTTTGCAGCAATTTTTTCAACTAGTTCAATTTCGGGGAATTCCTGGATTATATATTCGACGAACCTTCCACAGGCATGACGCCCATCCTTATACAACATAGGAAACGCAGCTTGAACAGTTATAATATCCGGTTTTTCTTTATCCAAGGCAGTCAAAAAAGATGAATACAAAAACCTCTCAAATTCCTTTTTGTCCGGAATTTTGCACTGTTTTGCCTTGTTCTTAGCTAAATACTCGTCATACGTATTCCTAAATTGTTCATTTTCGTTGTGATATTCTTTCACTGTATCGTTCGTGAAATCCCTATTCCAATCAATTATTTTAGGAATCGCTTTTATACGAGCCTCGTGGAGTTTGTCCGGGTCGATGAATTTAGAAACAATTCGAGGATAAAACAGAATCCTCGTTTTATCCAAGCCGCATGTGCTTATCGCCGTGGTATATTCAATGAATATGCCGCTGTCCCTTGCCGGGATTACACTCTCACCGGATAGGTACTTTTCTTTCATCAATGAACGAAGGTATGTTTTGCCTTTCTCATCCCGTATATTCGATAACGCCACATCAATGGTTATCGTATCGCCGTCTATGTAATTCATAGGTGTTCCTTTAATCAAGACTCCAATTAGAGCCACTGGTTACCAATTCATGAATGTTCTTCGTGAGATGATAACCGCCACAATGTTCGCAGTAGTATGGGTACAGATTTTCCCCGCATTCGTCTATGCGATGATACGCGCTATCCCATGCGGCATTACTCGTAGGGTAAATCTTTTTAGGTTTACCGTCACGTCCTTTACAATTCGAACTCTGTTTAAACTGTGTGCAATAAAACATACACTTCCTCCTGAAAAAAGTTTTCAGAACCAAGTTCTCTTGCGAGATTGGCGGGATTCCCTTACGGGGCAGCTTGAAAAAGCCAGATCCCTATGTTGATGGAAACAAGACTAATTCCAAAATGAAAATCTGTCAAGATGTTTTTCAGGTTTTTAGGTCAAAATGATTTCTAATAGAAAATTTCTATTATTTCTCCTTTTGAAAAAAACGCTCCGCCGCTAAGAGGGTCCGGTTGATTTCCGTTTCGCCGTGGGCGTTGGAGATGAACAGCGCCTCGAACTGGGCGGGGGCGGTGTAGATGCCCGCTTCGATGAGGTGGTTGAAGTAGGCGGCATAGGCGGCGGTATCCGACAGAAGCGCCTGAGGGAAGCCGGTCACCGGGCCAGGGGTGAAGAACAGGGAGCCCAGGGAGCCGATGTGGTTAACGCAGCAGGGAGCGCCGGTCCGTTGGATGATAGATTCAAGGCCGGAGAAGAGGGTCTCCCCCAGGGCGGCGATGCGGCTGTATACTTCGGGATGGTCGCGGAGGTAGGAAAGCTGCGTGATGCCGACGGCCATGGCCACGGGGTTGCCCGACAGGGTGCCCGCCTGGTACACCGGGCCAGAGGGGGCCACCATCTCCATGATATCCCGCCTGCCGCCGTATGCGCCCACGGGCATACCCCCGCCGATTATCTTGCCAAAGGCGCTCAGGTCCGGCGTGATGCCGAAGTGGCCCTGGGCGCCGTCTATGCCGAGCCGGAACCCGGTGATCACTTCGTCAAAGATCAAGAGGGCGCCTTCTTTGGAGCAGATGTCCCGCAGGCCTTCAAGGAAGAGCGGCGCGGGGAGGACCACCCCCATGTTTGCCGCTACCGGTTCTACGATGATCGCGGCGATTTGGTTTTTGTTTTGGCCGAACAGTTTTTCTACGCTGTCCAAATCGTTGTACTGCGCCACCAGGGTGTCTGCGGCACAGGATGCAGGGACTCCGGCGCTGTCCGGGGTGCTGCCACTGAGGAGGCCGGAGCCGGCTTTGACCAGGAGCGCATCACTGTGGCCGTGATAACAGCCGGCAAACTTGAGGATCTTGTCCCTCTGGGTAAAGCCCCGGGCGGCGCGGAGGGCGCTCATGGTAGCCTCGGTACCGGAATTGACCATCCGTACCATTTCTAACGAAGGAACCAGGCTGGTCATGAGCCGGGCCATGGAGACCTCCGCTTCCGTGGCCGCGCCGAAACTGAGTCCCTTCCGGGCGGCGGCGGTCACCGCGTCGAGGACACCGGCATGGGCATGGCCCAGGATCATGGGGCCCCAGGATCCTACGTAGTCGATGTACGAATTGCCGTCCGCGTCCGTCACATAAGCGCCCTCCCCCGAGGCGATAAAGACCGGGTCCCGGTTTACGGAACGGAAGGCACGGACCGGGCTGTTCACGCCGCCGGGGATTAGTTTTACTGCTTCGCTAAAAAGTTCTTTTGAACGGTCTAACCGGGGCATCAGCCTATCCTTCCTTCGTCTATCCATTTCGCCAGTTCCATAGCATAGTAGGTGATCAGAATATCTGCGCCGGCGCGGAATATGCTGACCGCAGTTTCGCAGACGACGTTTGCCTCGTCGATGAAGCCCGCTTTGGCTGCGGCCTTGATCATGGCGTATTCACCGCTTACGCTGTA
The DNA here is from genome assembly GCA_025997675.1 of Spirochaetia bacterium. GTDB lineage: Bacteria > Spirochaetota > Spirochaetia > Treponematales > Breznakiellaceae > Termitinema. Next base: position 29,208 of record BNUX01000014.1, read on the forward strand.
GGCGGCTACCGGCACTACTACTGCGCCGGAAACCTCCCGGATAATGTCCAGATAAGAGAGGGCGGGCTTCACCATCACTATGTCCGCGCCCTCGTCAATATCCCGGAGCGCTTCCTTGAGGCCTTCCTTTTTATTGTGGTAGTCCATTTGATAACCTTTCCGGTCGCCAAAGGCCGGGGCGGAACCGGCAGCTTCACGGAAGGGGCCGTAGAAGGATGAGCTGTATTTGGCCGCGTAGGACATGATCGGCAGGCCGGATAAGCCGGCGGCATCCAGGGCGGATCGTATGGCCCTGACCCGGCCGTCCATCATATCCGAGGGGGCTATCATCTGCGCCCCCGCTTCGGCCTGGGACACGGCGATCCGGGCAAGGTAGTCAAGGGTAGTATCGTTGTCAACATCCTCACCCTGAAGGATGCCGCAGTGGCCGTGGCTGGTGTACTCGCACATACAGAGATCGGTGATGCGGTAAATCTCCGGGAAGCGATCCTGGGCGTACCCCAGGGCGGTCTGGATGATGCCGTCATGACGGAAGGCGCCGCTGCCCTCTTCGTCCTTCTCTTCGGGAAGGCCAAAAAACATGACCCGTTTTACCCCGGCTAAGAGGAGCCGGTCGAATATCAGGCCAAGCCGGTCAACGCTGTAGCGATACTGTCCGGGCATCGAAGCAATCTCTTCCTCAATGTTTTTCCCTTCCTTAACGAAAACCGGGTAGATCAGCGCTTCCCTGGAAAGCCTGGTTTCCCGGACCATTTTGCGGAGGGTATCGCTCCCCCGCAGCCGCCGCTCCCGGTGCAGTAAGTCTGTCATCACTTATATCCTCCCGCCTGCCGCTTGTGCACTCAAGGCTTCTATCATGCTTTCTAATGTCGCGTTTTCCGCAACCACGGTTTCCATGCCGTATTTTTCCGCCGCCGCCGCGGTTTGTTTGCCGATACACAGGGCGCGGACCCCAAGGGCACGCGAGAACACCGTGATAAAACCCTCCACCGTGGAAGCGCTGGTAAAGACCAGCCAGTCCAGGTTTTCACAGAGGATGTCCCGGTACACCGTATCACTATTGCTATCGGAGTAGGGCGCCACAGAGGGCAGGGTGTCATAGATGGGGATGTCCAGGTAGGCTATGCCCCCTTCCCGGAGATGCCGGGTAACCTCGTCTGAGCCAATCCGCGACCGGGGGAGGATGACCCGTTCACCGCCCTTCACCGCTTGCCGCAAAGCCCTGCCCAGGGCATCCCCGCTGAACTGGTCCGGGACCAGGTCCGTCAGGATGCCCCTTCCGTGCAGCGCTCCGGCGGTGGCGCTTCCAATGGCTGCAAACTTGACCCCCGCCAGGGTCCGGATATCCCGCTTATGGGAACTGAGCTTTTCGAAAAACACCTCCACTCCGGCGGGGCTGGTAAACACCAGCCAGTCTTTTCCGGTCAGCACAGGCAGGGGCGTTTCCTCGATAGCAACGGTGCGAATCGAAGGAAGTTCCACCACTTCCGCCCCGCAGGCGGCGAGCATTTCCGCAAGCCTTCCAATCCTGTTCCGGGGGCGGGTTATGCCGATCCGCAGGCCTGCCAGGGGCCGCACTTCGGCCCAGGAAAACTGTTCGGAGAAGGAACAAACCTGCCCAACCATGATGATCGCCGGGGCTTCCATAGCCGCCTCTTTAGCCGCGCCGGATAGGTTTACTACCGGTGCCAGGACCTTGCGCTGCCTGGCGGTGGAGCCCTGTTCCAGGACCGCGCCGGGGGTTTGGGGATCAAGCCCGGCCGCTATCAAATTGGCGCATATCGCCGCCAGTGATGCTACACCCATAAGAAAAATCAGGGTACCCCCTGCTTTCACCAAAGCCCGGTAATCAATATCCCTGTTTATGTTAGCGCCGCCGTGGCCGGTGATGATGTGCACCTGGGAACAGCAATCCCGGTGGGTAACGGGGATACCGAAATAGGCGGGTACCGCCAGGGCGGAGCTTATGCCGGGGACCACTTCAAAGGGGATGCCCGCCGCCTTAAGGTCCTCCAACTCTTCACCCCCACGGCCAAAGAGGAAGGGGTCGCCTCCTTTGAGGCGCACCACCCGCTTTCCGCAGGCTGCCTTTTGTATCAGCAGCGCCCCGATTTCCTCTTGGGGAACCGCGTGGTTGCCGGACTTTTTCCCCACATAGATTGCCTCGGCCTCCGGGGGTATCCGGGAGAGGATGCCCCTGCCCACCAGGTTGTCGTAGAGCACCACCTGGGCATTTTGTAGTACCCGGTCCCCCTTTAAGGTGAGCAGCCCCGGATCACCCGGGCCGGCCCCCACGAGCCAGACCTTGCCGCAACGTCCGTCTCTTAGCCGCTCGGCGGCGATGGCCTGGGATTGGGCTCTTAGCCGGGCGGCCAATTCGGTCCCCAGTTTTTCCCCCTCCGCCTTGGGGCCGCTGATGCTCCCCTGTGCGGTCAGGGCATAGTCGCCGGGGCAGTAGATACCGGTCAGGGTTAGCCGGTCTCCTTCGCCAATGGCAGCGTAGGCGGCGATGGGGACGGCGCAGCTTCCGTCCAGTGCGCGGACAAAGGCCCGCTCCGCCTCCGCAGCATATCTGCTCTCCCGGTCATCCAGGGCGGTGAGAAAATCGAAATCCGCAGTATCCCTGTGGGTCACTGCCAGGATGCCCTGACCTGCGGCGGGCAGCATTTCTGCGGGCTCGAAGTACCGGCTGATCCGGTTTGCCAGGTCCAGGCGATTAAGCCCCGCCGCCGCCAGCACCAGTGCCGAAAACTCACCCCGGTCCAGTTTTTCCAGCCGGGTAAGTACATTCCCCCGGACATTTTCTACCGGCATTCCGGGGAACAACCGGCCAAGCTGGAGCCTTCGCCGCTGCCCCGAACAGCCGATGGGCTTAGCCGGATCCAACTCGCGGATACCCTTGGGAAGGACCAACACATCCCGGGGGTCTTCCCGCAGTGAATAGGCGGCCAGCCGTATACCCTTCTCCATATACATGGGCAAATCCTTCAGGCTATGCACCGTAAGATCCACCCGGTCCTCCAGGAGCGCCCGGTCCAGTTCTTTGATAAAGAGGCCCTTCCCCCCGATGGTGTCAAGACTTTTATCCAGGATCATATCTCCGGTGGTTTTCATGGTGACCAGTTCAAAGTCATAGCCCGGAGCATGGGTCTTCATTTCACGGATAAAAATTTCGCTTTGGATCACCGCCAGAGCGCTCTCCCGGCTTCCGACCCGAATCACCCTACCCACGACAGTATTCCTGCGTCTTGAAAGCGGCGGCTTCCCGGAGCGCCCCGAAACAAGGCTCCCAAGCGCTGCTTTCCATGGTTTCCCGCAGACCAAAAAGCATTTTCCCTACCACCATTTCTGAGGCATGGGAAATGGCCCCCCGCAGTTTTTCCCGGGATTCCTCGTCCGGCACCAGCCCCTGGATCGTCCGTTCCAGGCGGGTCACAATTTCTGCGGAGGCCGCTTCCCGGATATCATCAATACTGTCGATATGATTCCGGAACCCATACCAGGCCGAAAATTCGGCAATCCCCTCATTGACAATGGCTTCAATTTTTTTCTGTTCCTCATCGTCCGGCCCCGCACTGTCTGCTCTGACCAGGTGATCCATGTCCACCAGGGTCAGCCCCGGGAGAGTCTGCAGTTCGCTGTCCATGTCACGGGGCACTGCCAGATCGATAAAGAGCCGCTCCCGGCCATCCCAGGTTGCCGCGAGGCCGGTCAGTGTTACGGTGTAGTGGGGGCTGGTGGTGGCGCTTATCACCACATCGTAACCGGGCAGCGCGGCGTAGCGGTCGTCGTAGTCCAGGACCGCACAGCCCTGGGGCGCCACGGAGAGGTTTTGTTTGTGCTGCCGCAGGGTAATCGCCACGGCGCATCCCCTGCGCGCCAGCAGTTCCGCCGTCAGCCGCCCAATCACCCCATTGCCGATAACCATGCAGCGGAGCCCCGCAAGCATTGGATACCGGGCGGCGATACAGCTTACGGCGGCGGCGGCGGTGGATGGATTGGCCCGGGTTATGCCGGTTTCGGTTTTGATGCGTTTGGCGCAGGTAACCGCCGTCCGGAACAACCGGTCCAGCGCCGGGTCAATACTCTTAGCATGCCGGGCGGTCTCCCAGGCTTCCTTGACCTGCGCCAGGATCTGGTTTTCCCCCATAATTTGGGATTCCAGCCCCCCGGTAAGCAAAAAGAGGTGGGCCGCAGCCGCCTCGCCCCGCCGGCAAAGGAATAAATCCCGGTTTTCCTCCAGGGACAGCCCCTTAAGATCGCAGAGCAGCTGCTCCGGCGCGGGGTTTTCTGCCCCACTAATCCAGATTTCCGTCCGGTTACAGGTGGAAATGATGACACAACCCAGGTGGGGATAGGTTTCAGCCACCCGTTCCAGGGACTGGCGCAGGGAATTGGCGGTAAAGGCGAAGGGCTCCCGTTCCTTGAGCCCGGCCCGCTGATGGTCAATGCCTGCCATAAAAACATTCACGGCTTACGCTCCCTGAGGGCAGGAGCAACGCCGCATAAATGTGGGTGCACCCCTCCGCCCTTCCTTCGAGGGTTCAGGTGTTGAGGACTACCAGTCCTTCGCACGAGGACCGTCTCCCGGCTTCCGGTTTTTCTCCGGTTACGGTGGCGGGACCGCTGTGGATTCTCACCACATTCCGATAGGACTTACCAGTCCTCTATCCTTGTGCAAAAATCAGTATAATCCTAATTATAGTAGTATGTCAAGCGTATATTTTTTCATACAGGCACAACTTCCAAATGTAAAAATCGCATCAAATCCTTTATTGTTTGTAATTCAAGTCCTGCAATAAAATTTCCAAAGTCTGTACCATTATTCCTTTCTAATATATTATAATAATCCGTTCGTCTTAATAATGGAATTGAAACAGGAAACAATTTATCCTGATATAAAAATGTATTCATTACCAGTCTTGATATTCTGCCATTGCCATCCGTGAAAGGGTGAATATTAACTAACCGCCGGTGTGCTTCAGCAGCAAACATAACTGGATGAATTTCATTTCTATTTTCATCAAGCCATTCTATATATTTTTTCATTTCAATTGGGATGTTTTTTGCTTTTGTCAATACTTTATTGCTTCCGCTTATTATAACTTCAATATTTCTGTATTTGCCAGGATCAATAAAATCAGGTATATTACCACTAAATAAATTATGGCAATATAATATATCCTTTTCGGTTATGTCTCTTTTTTTTATTAATGAAAACATATAATCATAAGCCTTTCCGTGGCCTTCAACCTCATAAAATTCACGCAATGGATGTCCTCCAATAGTTACACCGTCCTCAAGAATAACTTTTGTTTCTTCCAATGTATAGGTATTACCTTCAATCGCATTAGAAGAATACGTTGTTTCTATCTTAAAAAATTGGTTAATTTGTTGTAAATAAACTCCTTCAAATGGCCTTATTTCATTAATAACTTGCATTCTTTGGGTGATTTCGTCCAATTCATTCATACTATATGCTCCTAATATCTTATTGTACTATAATTTCATTATTTTATGCAAGCCATTATTAAAAATATTCGATTCTTTTTTTATTTTACCGTAAGAAATAGCCCTGACTTTTATCTACGTTTTTGTATCTTGCTATAATACCGCATTATATTATGATACTATTACTGCGTCAATACTTTTTCAGCAGCTTGGTTGAGTTTGCTGAAAAACTTCTTTTTAGGGTGTATCTTCTTTCCAAATTATATGGCTCATAACACTATTACTACTATAATTTCGTTGAATATATAAAATTTGTCGAAATAGTCTTTTAATCTTCTTCTTTAGTGACTATCTCTCCTCTATTATTCACTCTATACCGCATATTTTACCCTCTCTGCCATACAACATTTCCCTATGTTGTGCACGATACAGTATAATAACCACTGTATATCAACCTTCACTTTTGACCGCATGGTAAACCGACTAATCCCCTTGCAATACGTTATATCCGCAAACACCGGTTCTATTATTTGCATCCGACGGCTGTATATCTTTTTATATTTTGGGTTGTCTATTTTATCTCTCATCTTTTGTGATAAGTTTTCCTCATATTGTAAAATTGGTATATACAAGGTTCGGGTGTTTTTCTTTTTGCTGTGGGAGCGAATGCACTTTTCAAACCAGGGGCAGCCACGGCAGTCCCTGGTTTTACTTTCATACTTCCTTCCTCGGTTCGTGTTCAATATTGCGGAGCTTTTATACTCCAGCCTTTTTCCGTTGGGGCATATATACGTATCGTCATTTTTTATGTATTTGAAATCCCTTGCATCAAAACGTTCATTTCCCTTGCGATGTACGCCGCCGGTTAATTGTTCATCCCGCTGTCTGAATCGCTGGTCTGGAATAATTACCTCCACATTACGCTGCTTTGCCTCCTGTAAATTCTCTTCAGAAAAATAAGCCGTATCTGCCAATATGATCGCCTTCTTCAAAGGCTCTTCGTTGCCGGTTATTTCTTTCATATTTGTCGCTATTTTGTCCACCATTTCCGGAAAATACAGCCCTTCCGCCGCTGATCCATAGGCCGAAGCCGCTACTATTACCTGGTTCTTTCCATCCGCTGCTGCCAGCCCGTTATATCCCTGAATCATCCCATGCGGGCGCGGACTTTCAGTCCGATTTATTTTTCCATTTTCCTCGTCGGTTATATTTAATTGTAATTCCTTTATTATTTTTTGGTGATTTTCTTTATCCGCTCATACTTCTTTTCCAGATCCTTTTTCGTTCCTGACCATTCCGCGAACTAAAGTCCGAACACCGCATTTGATGGCAATCCACAGCCGTCTATCGCAAACATCTTCCCTAAAACCTTATTTCTATTTTGTTTGATGTCCTCTATGATTGGAATAATTGCTTTATTTAGCTTCCGCAAGCTCTTTCAGCTTTTGATTCATCGCGTGAAAGCCTGTTTCGGTACTTTTCGCATCAAAAAATCCAACAAAGATACCTGAAAAATACTCTCTCTGCGAAAAAGTCGTAGTCCCATCTTCATTCTCCTGTATAACAAGCTGATGCTCCCCATCAAACAAACCTTTGAAGAGTACGCTGCCAAGCCATTTAATTTCCTTGTTTTCTATAACGGAAAAAACGATCGGATTAAATGTCATGCCCTTGCTGCCTGCGGGAACGATTCGGATGCCGATATGATTCTGCGCTTTTACTTCGCCCTTTACCCATTTTATAAATGGATTCCAATCCGGATAGGAAGCAAAATCAGTCAGTATGCGCCATACATCATTAGGCGCAGCGGATATTTTAATTTCGGTTTCAATTTGTTTTTTCATAAAAACAATATCTCTTTACATTGCTCCTTTAGCATTTTCTATGATAATATCATCCTGTTTTATTTTTGTCAAACCATTTTTTTTAATATACTCAACAAATTTTAGCCCCCATTGCATATAACTACATATATACGAAACTTCTTTCGCCTAATACCCCAAATCTGCGATATATACGAAACTTTTAGGCATCCCCCACCTCCGGGCCACCGCAGAACTGCCCTCATCGTGAAAGCGCCCCGTAAGGTGTCCCGGCTCATCGTTAACCAGTTCACCCTCCGGGTGGGTCAGGGGCTTTACCTTATTACAGAAGATTCTCCGGACTTTCCATCCGCCGGACCAACGGTCCGCATACTGTTTAGCTCCTTAGGCCCAATGCCAAGCTCCTTAGGCCCAGTGCCAGGCTCCTTCGGCCCAATGCCAAGCTCCTTAGGCCCAGTGCCAGGCTCCTTCGGCCTAGTGCCGAGCTCCTTAGGCCCAGTGCCGAGCTCCTTAGGCCCAGTGCCAGGCTCCTTAGGCCCAGTGCCAGGCTCCTTAGGCCCAGTGCCAAGCTCCTTCGGCCCAGTGCCAAGCTCCTTCAGCCCAGTGCCAAGCTCCTTCAGCCCAGTACTTAGCTCCTTCGGCCCAGTACGTAGCTCCGGGAACCTGAAAATGGGGGGTGAACTGCCGTAGGGCGGACGATCCGTTGTGCCAGACGAGGCGGAGGGAAAGACTCGGCAGACCGGTTGGCACAAAAAAAGCCCCTGTTTCCTCACCGGAAAACAAGGGCCATGTGTGGAGGGGTGACGCGTTCCAAGGCTACACCCCTCAACACAATTTTCTAATACGAGGGATACTGCGCAGGCGGAAAGAAAAAGAGGGGTAGATTGTATGAAACAAGCATTCGGTACCTCCGGCTCAGTCCACGAAGCCTACAGCGTATGCGGACCTACAGGTCCGAGTATACCAAAGTTTCCTGACTTAAGGGCACTTCCCCGCCGGTCTTCCCAAGCGGTCCTACCGGACCCTCAGTGACCGTCTATGGCGGCTCTTCCCTATTACAGTTACGGGATAGCGGGGGAATTTCACCCCACTTCCTCTGAAATATACTAAGGAAAGTGTATCAACAGGTTTCAGGATTGTCAAGGAGAATTTTTGTTGACTTTTCCAAAAAAACTATTGACAAAACCGCCGGGTATCTTTTATTCTGAAAACAGATAGATATTGGGGAAGTAGGGTGCAATTCCCTCGCAAGTGCGTTACCGTTACAGCCGGGCTACCAAAATCATATCGCTTTGCGCAAACCAAAGCATATGAAGGGAATTTTCCGTTTCATAGTCATGGTGCGCCGCATCATGGCTTTTTTATTGTGCGGCGCCCCAATACATTTTAGAGGAGTGAATAGTATGAAAAGATTCTCGAAGATAGCGGCAGCCTGCGGACTGTCCCTATTAAGCGCCCTGCTGCCCACGGCCTGCGCCAGTACAGGCCCTGCGGCGGGGACGGGCAAACCCGTCATTCTGGTGGTAAGCTTCGGCACCAGCTTTAAGGAAAGCCGGGACGCAGCCATCGGCGGAATTGAGCGGGCCATCGCCGCCGCGTATCCTGCGTACGAGGTACGCCGCGCCTTCACCAGTCAAATTATCATTGACCACATCAAAAAAGATGGTGACGGCCAAATTGATAATGTCGAGGCGGCGTTTAAGCGGCTGATAAAGGACGGGGTGAAGGAGCTTATCGTTCAACCCACACATATTATGAGCGGCGAAGAATACGATGAGCTTATCGCGGAGGCGAAACCCTTCGAGTCAAAATTTACCAGCGTGAAATACGGCAAGCCCCTCCTTTCGAGTGATGCGGATTATGAGGAGCTTGTCGGCGTGCTCACCGAGGTAACCGCCTCTTACAACGACGGCGCCACCGCGATTACCTTTATGGGACACGGTACCTCGCATGAGGCGAACGCAACCTATGCGCGTCTTGCCGGCCTTTTCACTTCAAAGGGCATACCGAATTATTACATCGGCACGGTCGAGGCCGAGCCTACCCTGGATGATGTGATTGCCGGCATTTCTAAAACGAGTGTGAAAAAAGTTGTGCTCGAACCGCTGATGATTGTGGCCGGTGACCATGCCAACAACGATATGGCGGGTGACGAAGATGATTCATGGAAATCAATTTTAAGTGCCAAGGGTTATTCCGTCACCCCGGTACTCAAAGGCTTGGGTCAATTTCCGCAAGTCCAGGCCATGTTTGTCCGTCATGCGGAGGAGGCTATCAACAAGTCGTGAAAATAGCGCGGGGTTTACTGTTACTATCCATTTGCACCTCATTTTTCCCGCTGACATCATGTGCCAGGGGAGGGGGGAAGACTGCTCCCTCCCCTGCAGAGGATGCGTCCATTAGTTTTACTGATGATGACGGAATACGTATCAACCTGCCTGAAAAACGCAGCCGTATCATTTCCCTGTACTCCGCCCATACGGAAAATCTCTTTGCCATAGGCGCGGGCGGGGCGCTTATCGGCGGACACACCACCTGCACCTATCCGCCGGAAGCGGCCTCCTTTGCCATATACGATTACAATGGTGACCCGGAATACATCATTGCCGCAGAACCGGACCTGGTACTTGTCCGCCCCTTCATCCGCAGACGCAGCCCAAATTATCTTGCGGAAATTGAGATGGCAGGGATACCCGTAGTATCCCTGTACGCAGAAACCCTCGGCGATTTTGACGAATACATCCGCAGACTGGCGCAGCTGACCGGTACAGAAACGGAGGCGGAACAGCAGCTTGCCCTTTTCCGCCGGGGGCTGGACCAGGTACGGACGGTTACCGGGGGTATTACGGAAAAGCAAATCGTTTTCTTTGAATCCACCGAAGCGGAAATACGTACCGCCGCCGAAGGTTCATTGCCTGCCCTGGCCATTGAAATCGCCGGGGGCGTCAACATTGCTTCCGGAGCTCTGCCGGTAACCAGGGGAAGTTCCATCGCCCCATTCGGCGCAGAAAAGCTGTTACAACACGCCGATGAAATTGATGTTTATATTGTCCAGCGGGGTTCGATGAACTCAAGTACCGGCACTGCCCTTGCCGCGCGTCCCGGCTACCATGCCATTAAGGCAATCCAAAACAACCGGGTGCTTTATATTGACGAAAAACAAATCTCCTCGCCGACCTTCCGCTACCTCTCCGGCGTGCAAGAAATAGCCCGGTTTCTGTATCCCGCGCATTTTTCCAAATAACGCCGGGCCGCTCCGGGGTTGGAATAAAAATGAAAGTGGGGAAACCCGGCGCACAGGGTTTCTGTTGCCGTAATAGCAGGCCATTCCTTCTTTGAAACCGGTTTTTGCGCAATAAAACTATCGCCGGGATTATCGCTTTCCCAGTAGTGAAACTCATGGCCCCGGATGGTACCGCCGGACGGGCAGAGAAGGTTATCCCCCAGCGAAGTATAGGAGGCATAGCCAAAACGCACCAGATGGGAGGTTTTCCGGCAGCCGCCCTTGAGCAGCCCCACCAGGGGATAAATAGTGCCGTCACCGTCCGCCAAGGTTTCGTGGAGGTACATGAAGCCGCCGCATTCGGCAATACAGGGCATACCGGATTGTAGGGCATCTTTTATATCCCGCAGCATCGTTTTGTTTTCCGAAAGCAGCTTTCCATACAGCTCAGGATACCCGCCGCCAAGGTATACACCCTGAAGACCCGCCGGAAGATGGGCATCCCCGAGTGGGCTGAACTCCACCAACTCCGCCCCCAGCTTTTCTAACAGATCGAGGTTGTCCTGGTAATAAAAACAGAACGCCTCATCCCGGGCGACACCAATGCGAATCCCCACCCCCGTGCTGCCTGACACCGGCGGCTCAGACCCCGCAGGCAAGGGCGCCGCCGATTTGGCCAGGGTGATGATCCCCTCAATATCGACGCTTGTTTCAATTACCCCGGTTAGCATAGCTATCTTTTCTTTAAGATCCTTTATCTCCGCAGCGGTTATCAACCCCAGATGCCGGCTTTCAATAATACAGTCCTTCAAATGGGGAACATAGCCGTAGACCGCTATGCCGGTTTCCCCTTGGATCGCTTTTTTCAATTCCCCGTAGAAAGCCTCGCTACAGTTATTCAGAATGACCCCTTTAATACGGCTTGGCGTTCTGAATGATACCATCCCCTTGATCCGGGCCGCCGCAGTCAGGGAAACCCCCGCGCAGTTTTCCACTAGGAGTACCGGGGTTTCCGATGCTTCCGCGATATGCCAGGTACTCCCCTCAGTGGTGCTGCCGCCCAGGCCATCATAGAAGCCCATCACCCCTTCCAATACCGCAATATCCCTGCCCCTCGTATTTTCGCGGATCAGATACTTCATGGTCCCTGCGTCAAAGAAAAACAGATCCAGGTTTGAGGAAGGCGCCCCAATCACCTCCCGGTGAAACATGGGATCGATGTAGTCGGGACCGCATTTGAAGGAGGCGGGCTTGAGCCCCCGGCGGATTAGCGCCCCCAGGAGGCCGCAGGTGAAGGTGGTCTTTCCGGAGCCGCTTGATCCGGCGGCTATGCACAAACGGGGCAGCGCAGTGTTACTCATGTGCCGAAAGTTTACAAGGGACCCGGCAGGCTGTCAAGCAATTTTCCCAGCCCTTTAAACACCTCTTCCAGATCCCAAAAACGCATCGCCGCGTCATCGTCCAATGGCGTCCTCATGTCATTAACGATAACCAGCCTGCCCCCTCGTTGTAAGGTAGTCCGGGGAATGGCGGCGGCGGGCATCACCGTAAGGCAGGACCCCAGGATCAGCATCACATCTGCGTCCTGGGCTTCCCCTTCCGCTTCCCGGCGCGCCTCCAGCGGGAGGCTTTCGCCATAAAAGGTGATCGCCGGTTTCAGGGTCCTGCCGCACTTGGGACACCGGGGCATATCCCCATCCTTTACTAACGCTGCGGCTTCGGCGTAACTCACCCGGACACCGGCACAGCGGAGGCAGTAGTGCATCCTCGGGGAACCGTGCACTTCGATCACCCGTTGGCTCCCCGCCTTCTGATGGAGCATATCGATGTTCTGGGTAATCACCGCCTTAAGCGTACCCCACCGTTCCAGTTCCGCAAGGCAGGTATGCACGATTGAAGGTTCCTTTTCATGCACCGTATACACCATGGACCCGGCGTTTGTATAAAAATAGGCGGGGTCCCCTTCAAATTCATCAATATCAAAAACTTTTTCCATGGGTAGCCCCGCAGTATACAGGCCATTTTTGCCGCGGAAGTCCGGTATGTTCGAAAGGGTGCTTATCCCCGCGCCGGTCAGGGCCACACAGTGACGGGCATTGGTAATGAGTGAAAAAAGTTCCGCGATAGTGTTAATTTAAATACCGTTCCTCTTCACTAAAAATACACCCACAGTATTTCTGCATATAAAAGCTTTGTTCCCGAGCCTGTTTCTGCCCCTCCCGGAAGCCCGGTCGGAAATCCCGGTAGAAAAACTGCACCCCGTACCTTGCCGCCGCATCCTCGCCAATCCCCCGGATTACCTCGTGCTTCTGATACGGGCTGATAAGCAGGGTTGTTGAAAAAGAGTCATAGCCATGTTCCGCCGCAAAGGCCGCGGTCTTTTCCAGCCGGGTACGGTAGCAGTAGGGGCAGCGGTTTCCAAGGTTCCCGAGTACACCGGCTATGAAGGCGCGCAGGCCGTATTCATCATCCAAAATCAGCTCCAGCCCTTCATCCCCGGCAAATTTGATCAGGGTATCCCGGCGGGAACGGTATTCCGTATAGGGGTGGATGTTCGGGTTGTACCAGAACAGGTCCGGGTGGATATCCCCGGCGCGGAGGGTTTCCACACATTGGATCGAGCAGGGAGCACAGCAGGTATGGAGGAGCAGTTTCATAAAATCTTCTATATATATGATGCTGATAGGTACCCCTAGCTTCAAGCCCCGCCCTCATGCTACCCTGTCCCCATGAATGTGGTTGTTATCGGCGCCCAATGGGGTGATGAGGGAAAGGGTAAGATTGTGGATTATCTGGCTAATGAGGCCCAGATAATCGTCCGGTTTTCCGGCGGGGCCAATGCCGGGCATACGATTGTCATTGGGGCGGAGCAATACGCCCTCCATCTGATCCCCTCGGGGATTCTCTATCCCGATAAGATGGTGATCCTCGGGGCCGGCATGGTTATCGATCCGGTGGCCCTGTTTAACGAGATTAAGATGCTCCGGGACCGGGGTATCGACACCACGGGCCGGGTTTTTATCTCCGACCGCGCCCATATCGTGCTTCCCCGGTACATCGAGATTGATAAGGCCCGGGACCTGGCCCGGAAAAAGCCCATCGGCACCACCGGCCGGGGTATCGGCATCACCTATTCCATGAAAAGCGATCGGGACGGTATCCGGATGGCCGATTTGGACTGGAAGGAAAAGATGGATGAGTTGGAGACCGCAGACCGGGACTTTCTGGCCCCCTACGTTGACCAGCTTAAGGCCATGTCCATAGACCTTTCCGCATTTCTGTTTCATCATAAACATTCCCAGACCTTGTTTGAGGGCGCCCAGGGAACCTTGTTGGACCTGGACCTGGGGACCTATCCCTATGTATCAAGCGGTATCTCCTGTGCCGCCGGCGCCGCCATTGGGGGCTGCATAGGGCCCCGGAGCCTGGACAAGGTCCTGGGGGTCTTCAAGGCCTACTCCACCCGGGTGGGCAACGGCCCCTTCCCCAGCGAGTTTGACCCGGATGCCGAGGACATGCTCTGCCGCTTTGTCCGTGAAACCGGCCGGGAATACGGCGTCACCACCGGCCGCCCCCGGCGCTGCGGCTACCTGGACCTGGTGGCTCTGCGCTATGCCTGCCTCACCAACTCCATCGACTCCCTGGTGATGACCCACCTGGACGTGTACGACACCCTGGATGAAATAAAGGCCTGTATCGCCTACCGCATCGGGGATAAGATGGTAGAAACCTTCCCCGCCTCCGTGGACGCCCTGAACCATGCCGAACCGGTGTTGCGTACCTTTCCGGGCTGGAAGAAGTCCCTGTCCAGCGCCCTGACCTATGATGAGTTTCCCGTGCCCGCTATGGAGTACATTGAGTTTATCGAGCGGTTCTGCGAGACCCCTATTGATATTGTGTCCGTCGGCTATGACCGCAAGGAAACTATCATCAGGAAGAGCCCGTGGACACGGTAGGTCCAATGGACAAGATCCTAATACTGGATTTCGGGAGCCAGACCACCCAGCTTATCGGGCGGCGTATCCGGGATCTGGGTGTCTATACGGAGATTATCCCCGGTGACACGGCGCTTGATGATGCCGTTCTTTCGGGTGTTGCCGGCATCATCCTTTCGGGCTCCCCCGAATCGGTCTACACAGCCGAGGGCGCCGTGCCGGACAAAAAGGTCTATGCCCTGGGACTGCCCCTGCTGGGGATCTGCTACGGGCTCCAGCGGATGACCGTCGATAATGGCGGGGTGGTGGAGTCATTGCCCAAGAGTGAATACGGCAGGAAAGAGGTAACGCTGCATGACAAAAACAGTATCGGTAACGCCTCCCGGAAGTTCCTTGCCGGTTTTCCCCCGTCATTTACCGCCTGGATGAGCCACGGCGATACCCTGACCCGGCTTGCCCCGGGCTTCCGGGAATACGCCGTCAGCGATACCGGGTATCCGGCGGTGGTGGCCCATGAAACAAAGCCCTGGCTTGGCCTCCAGTTCCACCCCGAGGTGACCCATACCGAGTGCGGCTTAGAGATACTCGCCGCATTTGTGTTTGGGGTTTGCGGCTGTAAAAAAAGCTGGACCATGGAACAGTATGTGGAGGAAGTCCGTACTTCTTTGGCGGCGCGGGTCGGCAGTAATCCTGTGCTGCTCCTCATTTCCGGCGGGGTGGATTCCACCGTGGCCGGGGCGCTGCTCCTCAAAACCCTGAAGGCGGATCAGGTACACCTTATGTACATGGACACCGGGCTCATGCGGAAGGATGAAACTAAGACGGTGCAAACCGCCCTGGAACAGCTTGGCGCAAAGCACCTCCACATCATCTACTGCGAAGAGGAATTTCTCGGCGCACTCAAGGGCCTTGAGGAACCGGAGGCCAAGCGTAAGGCTATCGGGGATCTCTTTATCACCATCCAGGAACGGGAAGTTGCCCGGCTTGGGCTGCCGGATTCCTACTTCCTCGCACAGGGGACGCTCTATACCGACCTTATCGAAAGCGGCAAAGGGGTGGGCAAGAAGGCTCACCTGATCAAGAGTCACCACAATGTGGGGAGTCCACTGGTGGACGCCAAGCGCAAACTGGGGCGCATCATTGAACCCCTGGACCGGCTGTATAAGGATGAAGTCCGCCGCCTGGGGCGTATCCTGGGGATTGATGAGGAGGTGGTTCGCCGCCATCCCTTCCCCGGCCCCGGCCTCGCGGTCCGCATCCTGGGGGAAGTGACCAAAGAAAAATGCGGCATACTCCGGGAAGCCGACGCTCTATATATTGAGGAATTAAAAAAACGCCGCACCCCGTCGGGGGAACGGCTCTACGATGATATTTGGCAGGCCTTCGCAGTATTACTACCCATACGATCCGTGGGGGTTGCCGGGGATGCCCGCAAGTATGGCTGGGTTCTCGCGCTGCGGGCCATTACCAGCGCCGATGGGATGACCGCCGATGTCTATCCTTTCCCGGTGAAGGATTTGCTGGAGATTTCCACCCGTATCACGAATACGGTGCCCGATATAGGCCGGGTGACCTACGATATTTCAAGTAAACCCCCGGCAACAATCGAATGGGAATAAAAATGATCATTGCTACGCTTAAAACTAAGGCAAGGGATTTATCTTATAACCTGTCCGCCTTGTCCCTTGCGTATAAGAGAAGGGATGTTTCAATTTTTGCCAAGGGGTTTATCCTGCTGGCTGTAGGATATGCCCTATCGCCGATAGATTTAATACCGGATTTTATTCCCATCCTGGGATACCTTGATGACCTGATAATTTTGCCCGCCCTCATTTTTATCGCGATAAAGTTAATCCCCAAGGAAATACTTGCGGAATGTAAAGCAGAGGCAAAGGGCCGTTGGCAAAAAGGGAAACCAAAAAAATGGTACTACGCGATTCCCATCGCCCTGGTATGGCTCCTGGCGCTTGGTATAGTTGTGCTGAAAATCTTTTTTCGAGTATAATACCGTATCAGGAGTAACGATGATGAAAAAGATGATAGCTTTTCTTGCGGTTCTTTGTGTCATGGCTTTGTCGGACGCGGCGGCCCAGTCTCAGCCGGCGGCGGCGGAGGTGAGCTTTTCCTACACGCGTCAAAGCGGCAGCGGCAGTAATCAGTTTGCGGTGTGGATTGAGGATGCCCGGGGTAATTATGTAAAAACCCTGTACGCCACCCGGTTTACTGCTTCAGGTGGCTGGGAGCGGAGGCCCCTGTCGATCCTCCAGTGGGTTAGGCAATCCGGCCTGGCCAAACTGAGCAAGTCCCAGGTAGACACCTTTACCGGGCCCACCCCCAAGAGCGGGAAATTGACCTACCGGTGGGACGGCACGAATCAAACCGGCATTGTAGCCCCGGCCGGCGAGTATCGCCTGTTTTTGGAAGCCACCCTGCGGAACGAGAACCGGGTTGTATACAGCGCCGTGGTTCCCCTTAGCGGCACTATTGCCGGCGCCCCCCGGCGTAATGCGGAGGTGAAGAGCGAATACTTCGGCGCCGGTTCTGCGGAGCGGGGGATGATAGACGGCGTGCAGGTGTTTATTGGGGAGTAATGAAAAAAAAGAAAAAAAGTACTTGATTATTTTATCGGCTTACGATATAGTATTAAATAACCGGGGTTTCAGGTGAAGCCCCACAACGATACCAAAGGGAGGAAAGTGTATGAAGCTGTTGACATGTTCACGTAATTCCTTATATAGCAACAACTTACCATCCGCACCCTTCGTACCCGTACCATTCGTACCATTCGTACCATCCTTACCAGGCGCACCTGGGAGGCCATCGGCGGCTTCGGGGTTTTCGCACCCAACGAAAGTTACTGCCGCCAAAAGG
>BNUX01000015.1 GCA_025997675.1 Spirochaetia bacterium
AAACCTTGAGGCGGGGCAGCACCCCCCCAGTTTCCGGCCCGAACGGATGCAGATTATCGCCGATGACGAAACAAATAGTAGCGTTTTCTTTCATAACTTGTCTCAGTGCAATGAAAACTTGAGCTAAATCAAAATAATATGCCGCTATCATCGTGTGATACGTTTTTTTTCCGCCATGCTCAAGTCGAACTTTTTCTAATTTCTTGCACACATCAGTAAGCTCATCATGTATAGGCAAAAGCACCGTATTATTTAAAATAGTATCCAAATTTAATTTTTCCGCAGCGCTGTGCTGCGAACGGGAATGAATTAAATTTTGTCTAACCTTGCCCTGTAAATCAGACCAACCTTTTATTTCTTCCCAAAAAACCATCTCCAGTCGTGTCGCATCCGCATAATCATAATTATTAGGATATGGAGGGGAAGTAATCAAAATATCAAAAGCATTTTCATAATTTTGAAGATTTTCCCTTGCGTCGTGATTTATTATTGACGCCAGGGAGTTTATACCTTTTTTATTAAATAATTGTATGTCAGATATAATTTCTGTAAGTTTTTGATTGAACGCATCCTTAGGTTTTAACACGGTCTTCTTTGTTTTATTGGGTAAAATATATTGCCATTGAGCAGTGCCTGCAAAGCTTGAGATACGCAATATTGATGTTATGGTAAGCCATATAATTTCCGATTCTATAGAATCGTCGGCGATATCGAAAAAAGCATTTTTAAGCGAATTTAATTCCTGTAATGATTCATGGGTATAACATTTTTTTAACAAACCAGGTTGTGTTTCAAAATCAAAATCAGATGAAAAAGACGAATTTAGTATCTTTTTGGCTATTTTATTAAGGCGTTCAAAATTTACTGCATAACACATCTTATTATTTGCAATCCGTCTGACAAAATAATGCGTCTCAAACCCAATGGACGGGAGATTGGATTCATTGGCTGCTACCAATGTCGTTCCTGATCCCGCAAATGGGTCTAGAATCATGCTGCCTTTCTTTGAGTATTTCTGTATAACACGTATAACCCATTCTGCCGAAAATCCGGCAGAATACCGATACCACCGGTGGACGGGGAGTTTCATGTTATCAATAAACGTTGTACTGGTGCTTGTTTTGACATCTGACTCTATATCAAACAAGGCTAACTGCTCTATCATACGCATAAGATTGGTTATACTACCCTATTTTAAAACAATCAAGGTGCCGCCAAGGAGGGCATCTGCGATATATACGAAACTTTGTGTTGAGCCTGGGGACCGGGCAGGCGGGGTTTGTGATTCCCCCGCCAAACCCTGCCGTCACGAACGGCTAAGACGGAAATGCGTTTTAATACTTTGAGAATGGGGTGCCCTTCGCGAGTGTGCTGAAAGTTGCCGATGCATTGCTCTTTTGGAGAGAATCTGAAGTTCTTTTGCAAGGACAAAAGGCTTTCCCAGGAAGAACTGTCAGAAAAAGTAGACATATCGGTTAAACATTTAAGCGCCATAGAACGGGGGTTGAACTTTGTTTCCGCAGATTTGTTTGAGCAGCTTTCAATATCCCTTGAAATCCCCGTTTTCTTTTTCTTTGTAAATGACCGGGACATCATCCATAATAACCGGCTCTTAGGCACAATAGACGGAATTATAGAGAAACACCCCATAAAAACAATAGAAGACATTAAAGCCGATATACACAACAACAAGGGGTGAAGCCCCTCCACCTCCACAAAAAGTCCCCCAGCCTGAAACAAAGCAGGGTTGACCATTATGGCCACAAGGGCTATATTTATAACATGGTTACCGTAGGCGTCAGAAACTTAAAAGATCGGCTTTCCCAATACCTTCAATACGTTAAGGATGGCGAGACCGTCATCGTGACGGAGCATAACAAAATTATCGCGGAAATATCGACCCCGCAGGAACCGGAGGCACTTACCCCCTTTGAACAAAAGCTGGTTGAGTTAAGCAAAGAGGGGGAAGTGATACTGGCAAAGAGGAGAAAGCCCATCGCAAGACGGCCAAAAATAACGGATGCGGAAAAAAGCATAGATTATAAAGCAATCCTGGATGAGGTGCGGGCGGACCGGTTCCCGTGGTAAGCTATTTTGACTCATCGGTTCTTCTGGCAATGCTGTTTGAAGAAGAACGGCGGGAAGAAGCCTGTTCTTATTGGGAAGGAAGCGACGCCAGGGTCAGCTCCATTTTATTGAAGATTGAATCGGTTGTATCCCTACGGAGAATGTACGAGTATAACAAAGCGAAATTGACCGGTAATTGGTTAAGTGAAAAAACAAAAGAGCTGGATGAATATCTTAATGAGGCAAGTTACCGGATAATCAGTGAAAAACTGGAAAAATCAATATATCTGAACAAAGATTTGGCAAGATGCCGTGCCCTGGACGCCATTCATATAGCGACCGCCCTCGGTTACCGGGAAGCCAACAACGGCGAAAACATACACTTTTACACGTTCGATACCGCCATGCACGATCTTGCGGAACATTTCCGGTTCAAAATGAACAAGCTGTAAGGGGCAGGAGCCCCGGCTCATTAACACGATCCCCCCTCTCTATGGTATTGAAGAAGAAAATCGTGCTCCCCTATTCGGGCGGGCTTTTTTTCTTTTATTTATTTTGATGCATACATTTTCAATGGTAAATATTATGCCATTTCATTAAAATGTTTATCCCGTGCCACAAGTGTTAAATTGTTCTGTAAACAATTTTGTGCTATTACCAAATCGGTAATTCCTATATCATTGTATCCATGTTTATAATTCATTACCTGAATATTCTGTAATGCGTCCCAATCAATATTAAATCATTGGTGCATATTGAATTATTGTCTATCAGATCATCAATAAAGGCATAGTCTTTGATGAATCAACTAATATAGTATTCATCTTTTTCTCATCTTCTCAAGATCAATTCCCAGATCGATTTTTCCGGCATAATTTTTAATGCCTTTGATTTTTTCTCCACGAATTAAATTCTCCAATGCCTTCATAACAACATCCTTTTTTGTGGAAATATTGGTTATTTCCATAGCCTCTGAGATTAATGTATCGGGTAAATCTAAGGTAGTTCTCATAAACATCCTCCATTACCTATAATATCATAAAAGAGTATGCCTTATCAAGATGTTTTTAAGCATATTTTAATTGATTTTGTTTCCGCAAAAAAGCCGCGCAGCTTTCAATATCCCTTGAAATCCCCGTTTTCTTTTTCTTTGTAAATGACCGGGACATCATCCATAATAACCGGCTCTTAGGCGCAATAGACGGAATTATAGAGAAACACCTCATAAAAACAATAGAATACATTAAAGCCGATATACACAACAACAAAGGGTGAAGCCTCTCCCCTGCAAAAAGCAGACCCAAGCCCTTTGGCTCAAGTCCGCGATTTTTTTAGCCGGGTTCCCTGCCGCCAGTGTTAAGCTCCCTGATACCAGTGTTAAGCTCCCTGATACCAGCGTTAAGCTCCCTGATACCAGCGTTAAGCTCCCTGATACCAGTGTTAAGCTCCCTGATACCAGTGTTAAGCTCCCTGATACCAGCGTTAAGCTCCCTGATACCAGCGTTAAGCTCTCTGATACCAGCGTTAAGCTCTCTGATACCAGCATTAAGCTCCCTGATACCAGTGTTAAGCTCCGGGAACCTGAAAATGGGGGGTGAACTGTCGTAGGGCGGAGGATCTGTAGCAAATGCAGGTAAATGTGAAGAATTATACCGGTTTTCCTTGACACATTCGAAAACTTTGTCTATAACTATATCCATGTAATGAATGTTAAAAAAAGGTAATAAACGCTTTTATTGAAGAATTTAGCATTCCCGCCCGCCCTGTTCACGGAATTAAGGCGCCGCAATGCCGGATCAGTTGTTTTATAGTAATGTCCCCCTTGCCTCAAATAACCAGCTCTATTTAGAGCGGCCCCGGCTCGACGATTTGCTGGAAAAGGCGATTAAGAGCCCCATCGTTGCGGTTACCGCCGGCGCCGGGTATGGGAAGACCCAGGCGGTTTACTCCTTTGCGCGTACGTACAATGCCGTTACGGTCTGGACACAGCTTTTCGAGCGGGATAACCTTGGCTGGCGTTTCTGGGACAATTTCTGCCGGTCCGTCGAGTTTATCAGCAGTAATACTGCGGAAAAGATGCGGGAGATCGGGTTTCCCGAAACGGAAGAGAAGTTTGAAAGGTACTTGATGATTCCCCATGATGATATTATGCCGGACCGGAAATATATTTTTGTCTACGATGATTTTCACCTGATCCGGGATTCTTCGGTGCTGCGCTTTATTGAACATTCCATCACCAGCCCCTTCCCCAACATCACCTCTATACTTATTTCCCGGACGGAACCGAAGATCAATACCATCCCCCTCCTCTCCAAGGGGCATCTGGCCCGGATAAGCGAAGACGATTTGCGGTTTACCCCGGATGAAACCCGAGGGTATTTTCAACTCCAGGGGCTTCACGTGCATCCCGATGTGTATAACGATGTATACCGTGATACCGAAGGCTGGGCCTTTGCCATCCATCTGGCGGTTCTGGCAGTTAAGTCGGAGGTCCGGGCGATACGGTACACACCGTCCGCAGTAAAACTAAATATCTTTAAGCTTATTGAAAGTGAAATTATTACGGGTATCTCAAGGGACTTAAGAAAATTTCTCGTTAAGATTTCCCTGATAGATCATTTGAGCATGGATATTCTTTCCGCATTGGCAGCCCCTGCGGCGCTGGAAGAGCTGGGGCGGCTCGGCTCCTTTGTCCGGTACGATCCCTACCTGAACGTATGGCGCCTTCACCATTTTTTCCTGGAATATCTGCACACGATACAGGGAGAACTTTCGGCGGAGGAGACACGGGAGGTCTATATCACCGCAGCCCGCTGGTGCGAAGAGAATCATCTGCGGATGGACGCCCTCAGTTATTTTGAGAAGGCCGGAGACTACGATACGTTTTTTAAGGTGGTGTATTCCCTGCCCCAGTTACTGCCCGCTGCCGCAGCCCTTTTTCTGCTGGAGATTCTGGACCGTGCGCCGGAATCCCTGTTCCGGGAAAATCCCCTAGCCTCCCTTACCCGTATGCGCATTCTTATTGCCCTGGAACGGTTTGACGAAGCATTTGTAGGGCTCAGGGATATCATTGCCGGGATGGAGACTCCCAGCCCCCGCAGCAACCGTATTTTGATGGGCTGTTATTTCAACCTGGGGTTCATCGGCTTCGTAACCTGTATGTATACACGGGACTACGGCTATGTGCAGTATTTTGAACGGGCTCACCATTACTACCAATTGAGCGGCCGGGAGTATCCGGGTCTCCGGGTCCAGACACTGCTCAGTTCCTATTTGTGCCGGGTCCAGAGTGCGGAAAAGGGGGAAATAGAACGGTACATCAATGCGGTAACGGCGATGTCGCCATTCGCAGCGGAAATTGACGGCGGTGTTACCTGGGGCATGGACGACCTGGCCTGGGCGGAGTTGGCCTTTTTCCGTAACGATAAGGATCAAGCGGAACAAATGGCATACCGGGCATTGTTCAAGGCGCAGGAAAAAAACCAGCACGAGATTGCTGGCCGGGCTGTTTTTTATTTGATACGGATCAATATTTATAACGGGAATACTGAAAAAATAGCGGAGCTGTTAAAAATCCTTGAATCCCAGCTTGAGGAAAAAAACTACCTGAATCGGTACACCTACTACGATATACAAACCGGGTGGTTCTATGCCCAAATCGGTCAGAACGCCCGGCTTGCCCCCTGGCTTAAAAACGATTTTGGCGAAAGCGATCTCAATCCCATTGCCTTTGGCCTTGAAGTGCTGATCCGCTCACGGTACTTTTTTGTCCAGGGGGACTACCGGAAGGCCCTGGAGGTAATGGAAAAACATACCAGCAAATACGGCCTCGGCGGTTTTTTATTCGGAACAATCGGACGCCTGCTTATGAAATCCGGGTGCCTGTATGCTTTACGGGATCTGGCCGGAGCAATGCACGCCCTGGAAGACGCCTACGCACTCTCCGCCCCCAACGGCCTGGATATGTTTTTCATTGAGCAGGGGAAATACACCCGCGCCCTGTTCACCGCCGCCCTAAAGTATTCAGGCTGCACAATCCCCCGGGACTGGCTGCAAAAGATGCTCCGCGCTTCAGCGGCCTACGCAAAAAAGCTGTATGTGGTGGCGGAAAAATTCCGGGATACGCAGTATCAGGATACCGCAGCAACCGTATTCCTTTCCCGGCGGGAGCTGTCGGTCTTTAAAGGGCTGGCCCGGGGGCTCACCAGGGAAGAACTGGCGGCGGATGGGGACATTTCCATAAATACGGTGAAAAGTGTCATTAGAAGTGTGTATAACAAACTGGGTGCGGTAAACCGGGCGGATGCGGTGCGGATCGGAACGGGTATGGGGCTTTTATCATAAAGGCAGAGAACTTTTTCACCATTTGGGTGTATTGCGTTCTATAAAGTTTACTAGACTTATAGCAGCAGGAGAAAAATATGTCCCTTACTACTTCGAATATTATTATCCGCAGGGAAATTGAGCCGCTGCTGCTGAAAGCCCGGGAAGCCCTACACTCCTACGAAAAGGCCGCTGCGGTACAGGTATCCGTCCTGGACAACACCGGGCGCACCACCCCGGATAAATCCTACTGCCTTTCCGAGTTCTTTTGTTCCCTCTGCCGGAAGTGTTCCCCGGTAATCGACCGGACCTGGGCGGAGTCGGACCGTAGGTCCGCTGAGTATCCCTGCACGCGAATTCACCTTGACGCTATTTCCCGTGCCCAGCGTTCAGGCGGGGTGTATGTCTATACCTGTAATTTGGGCTTTTCCTATTGGGTCTGCCCCCTGTCTTCCGGGGGCCGGCTGGCGGGGGCTCTGATTGCCGGGCCGGTCCTCGGAACCGGTAAAGAGGAGGCGGCAGATAGGATAGCCGCAATGAGCCGGGGGCAAATCAACCGGGACACGGCAATGGTGCTCCTGGAAGGTCTTCCTGAAAAAACCGGGGATGAAATAAATGCCCTGGCATTGTTACTGTTGACCTGCGCCGAGCATATTGTTCGGTGGACCGGAGACCAATCAGACCAAGGTCTCTGGTCTGCAAACTGCCACGGGATGCTGAAACGGCGGGCTCAGCAGCAATCAAAGCTGTCCGTCCAAATCGAAGTCTTTAAAAATCAATATGCCGCCGCCGGGGACGCCGGGCCTGCATACCCAATAGAAAAGGAGCGGCAGCTCCTTTCTTCCCTGCGCCGGGGCGATAATGAAGCTGCGCGGCAGGTATTGGATGAACTTCTGGCGCTCCTCTTTATTGCAAACCCCGACAACTTTACGTTTATGCAGTACCGGGCCATTGAATTGGTGGTACTCATCTCCCGGGCGGCGGTCATCATGGGCAATACCGGGGATATGCTGCTGGAGTTAAGCAGCCGGTACCTCATGCAGATCCAGGAGGCGAAGACCACGGAGGAACTTATTGACGGGCTGTACCTGATGGTGGACAGCATAACCGGGGAGATTTCTCCTTTCAAGGGGGTACGCCACGCACTATCCCTGCGCCGGGCGGAATGGTATATCCGGGAGAACTATAGCCGTAAGGTTAGTCTCCAGGAGGTGGCGGATGCAGCGGGACTGTCGGCGCCCTATTTTAGCACGATCTTTAAGGAGGAAATGGGGGAGAATCTTTCCGGTTACCTGAACCGTCTCCGGGTGGAAAAGGCGGAGGGGATGCTGATGGGAGCCGACCTTTCTTTAAGTGAAATTGCGGCATCCTGTGGTTTTGAGGATCAAAGCTGGTTCTCAAAGATATTTAAAAACTATACCGGCATGAGCCCCGGAAAATACCGGCTCCTAAGGAATGGACAGAAATATGAGTGAAAGAACGTTAACCGACACTATTACGGCGCCGGTAAAAGAAACGGATCCCCTGCTGCTACGGGGGTGGAATATATTGAATGTGTACGCAAAGGCCACCGGGGCCATTGCCTGTATCCTTGACCAGGATTTTCTCCCCATCCGGGAATCCCTTCCCCTGGTTCTGGGCAGGACGAATATCTGTATAAATTACTGTCGTAAATATTTCGGGGACCCCTGCGCCATAGATAAGATTTCCGATTTACGCTCATCCCCCTGTAATACGATGCACATCAACGCTATTAAGGAGGCCCACCACTTCGGGGGTTCCTATATCTATATGTGCGAACTGGGCTTTATGTTCTGGACCAGTCCCCTCTATTCAAACGGGCGGTTTTCCGGGGCACTGGTCGGCTCAGGGTTCATTGGCATTGATAGCGATGAAACCTTGGATGCTATGGACGCCATGAGCCGGGGGACCGTGTCCCGGGAAGAACTGGCGGAAAAACTGGCGCTATTCCCCAGGGGAGAACCGGAACGGATAAAATCCCTGGCAGAATTACTGCTGATATGCGCCTGCTCCCTTTCCACCGGACCCGGTGAGGACGGCGGACGGCGGACGCGCCGGCAGACAGAATTACTGAAGGACCGGAAACATCAAAGCCGGAATTCTTCCGACGCCCTGGTTTCCGCCTATTCCATAGACAAGGAGCGGATGCTTCTGGCGGCCCTGCGGAGAGGGGACAATGAGGCGGGCCGGAAGATACTCAAGGAGCTTCTGGGAATTCTCTTTTTTTCAAGCGCCGCCCCCTTTAAGTTCATCCGGTTCCGGGCAATAGAACTGGTGGTCCTCCTTTCCCGTGCGGCCATGGGACCGGGCGCCGGAAATCAAAAGCCCGCAGATGATGCGCTGCTGGAAACAAACAACCGGTATCTCCGGCGCATCCAGGGGGCAAAAACCATAGAGGAACTGACGGATGTGCTGTATATCATTGTGGAACGCATGTCCACGCAGATATTTTCCTTCCAGGGGGTGCGGCACGCATCGGCGCTGCGGAGGGCCGAACGGTTTATCTGGGAAAACTACACCCGGAAAATAAGCCTCCGGGAGATTGCCGGCGCGGGGGGACTATCGGCGCCCTATTTCAGCACCATCTTTAAGGAAGAAATGGGGGAGAACCTTTCGGCCTACCTGAACCGCCTGCGGGTGGAGAAGGCCGGGTATATGCTCACCGAAACGAATTTGACCCTGAGTGAAATTGCGTCATCCTGCGGCTTTGAGGATCAGAGCTGGTTCTCGAAAATATTTAAAAACTATACCGGCATCAGCCCGGGGAAATACCGCGGACAGGGCGGGGCCGGTAATGAGGAGATATGGTATGGTCAATTTAAGTGATATTTCGCAGAGCCTCCAGTCGGGGAAGGCGGGGGAAACGTCGGCTTTAATAGCCCGGGCTATTAAAGAAAATTACAGCATCGACAGTATTATTAAGCAGGGATTGATTCCCGGCATGCACGCGGTGACCGATAGGTATAAGCGGAAGGAGATCTTCCGCCCGGAACTGCTGGTTGCCGAGCGGGCTATGAACTTAGGCATCAGGCTCCTGCGTCAGACATTCGTAACTGCCGGAAACTTCATCGGCAAGGACACGGGCACAGTAATTATCGGTGCGGTGAAGGGTGACCACCGGGGCATCGAAAAAAATCTTATGGCGGTTACCATGGAAGGTCTGGGGCTGCGGGTAATAGACCTTGGTGCGGGAGTTTCCCCGGAACGGTTTATTGAAGCGGCGATTGCGGAAAAGGCGCGGGTCATCCTCTGCACCGCAAACCTGCCCGCCGTCATGGGCCAGCTTAAACTGGTGGTTCATGCCGCCGTTTCATCGGGTATCCGGAACCGCGTTACCATCATGGTTTCCGGGGTTCCGGTAACGGAGAAGTACTGCCGCGCCATTGGTGCGGATTCTTACGCCAGGGATGCGGTGGCTGCGGCGGAGATGGCGGGGGAGATTTGCGGATTGACATTTTGAAATCGCCTCAGCATACTGTGTTGCAGGAGGACCTAATGAAACGCCGATTTATTTTTATACCTGTTGTCATAGCGCTTGCGCTTTTGGGCTGCGCTACCACCGCAAGCGTCGGATTTACCCCTGAGGATCCGTATCAAGCGGCGGTTTTTGACGCAATGATAGCGGAACCGGACGAAATAATGCCGCTTGTAACCCTCAGTAAGGATGATCCGCTTACAACGTGGAAGGACGGGAAGGTTCTGCTCCTTACCTACCACCGCTATCCCGATTCCTACATTGCCGGAGAGGACTATGAGACGAAATACGGCGAAGTGTGGACATTCACGGACAAGGAAGTGATCGCATGGTTCAAGGATAATAGTGCGGGGGTTTCCGATTGGCCGACCCGGTTTAAGCAGCTCCTTGGTTTACCCGGGGATCGAGAATACACCCATGTCACCGCAATGTGGGTAAATCCTGCGGATGTTCACCGTCCCGCTTTTGAGCGCGATAGTACCAAGCCGGTTACGGATGTAAAGCTGCCCGGGGATGTTGATCCGGATTTTAAGGAATGGTTTAATGGCAACATCATCTGGTCCTATTTTGATTCTGCCTGGCCGTGGACACGCCTGGGGTATACCTACGATTGGGCAGACAACGGCAGGGAATACGGGCTCTCGGAATTCCTTGTCAAAAAAAACGCAACGGTTCAGGTTGAATGGACCAAGACCGCCGGCGAATTTGTGGGGTGGTTAGGCTCACAATAGATGGAAGTAGTTAAAACAAGTACGGATATAAGTATTACTCTGGCAATAAGCGGCAAGCTCAGCGCCGCCACGGCGGAAGAATTCGGCGCGGCCCTTGATGCTGCGGCGGAGGAGACCGGGGCTCTGGTTCTGGATTTCGCGGGGGTCACCTACCTGGCATCTGCGGGGCTGCGGGTCCTTATCGGGGTTAACAAGAAGCTCAAGTCAAAAAACGGCAGCCTCCTTATCCTTCATGCGGCGGAAGCCGTTCAGGAGATCTTTGAAATTACCGGGTTGGACGATGTCTTTGACATTCAGTAAGGAACTCCGCCTGCCTGCCCGGCTGGAGGAACTGGAAAGCCTCCAGGCTCTGGTGGAGGAATTTCTGGAGCACGAAGGCTATGGTCCCAAAATATGCAACCAGGTCTCGGTGGTAACCGAGGAACTTTTCGTCAACATTACCCGCTATGCCTATGACGGCAAAAATGGGGAAGCCCTGGTGCGCATCGGGGTGGAACTGCCTTTCCTCACCCTCCAGTTTGAAGATACGGGTAAGCCCTTTAACCCTCTGGATCAGCCTCCCCCGGATACCAATGCGTCCCTGGAGGACCGGCCCTCAGGCGGGCTGGGTATCTACCTTACCATGAAGATGATGGATGAGGTACACTATGAGCGTATCGACGGAAAAAACTGTTTGACCATCCGAAAAAAGATCGAGGGTAAGTAAATTGGCAGAAAGTATTTTTCGCAGGGAAAGTTTGGATCATGTTTCTTCTCCGGAACAGCTATACGATTATATCCGGGTATCCAATCCGCCCATGTGGGTAGTCCTGGCCGCGATCCTGCTGCTTTTGGTTGCGGGAACTTCCGGCGAAGCTTCCTTTTCCAATGGGGGGACCTTTCTGCAGGTAAGGATCACCACCGCCCGGACTCGTCCCCTGGATTTTATTTTTAATCCCAACCGGTAATCATGGCAAAGAAAAATCACCGTCCGATTCTGTACAGGAAACCCCGCATGCCGGGACCGGGCTTTGTTCCCTATCTGATTCCGGTTCTTTTGAGTCTGCTGCTCTTCAGCTTTTGTGCAGCGGGTCCGCAAAGGCAGACATCACAAAGGAGTATCGCTGCCTGGTCATATACGGGAGACACGGGACCGGCCTACTGGCATACCCTGGACAGCGCATACCGTATTGCCGCCGAAGGGCAGGCGCAGTCCCCCATCAATATCGATACCTCATTCCTTATTGTGCCTCAATCCGGTTACCTTGCGCCGGCCTTTAATTACACCGAAACTGATTATGTGCTGGAAAACAACGGCCATACCATTGAGCTTATTCCCGAAAACGGGAATAATCATATCAATCTTGATGGTATCGATTATGTGTTGCAGCAGTTTCATTTTCATTCCCCCAGCGAGCACCGGATTGACGGTAAAAGTTTTGATCTGGAAGTTCACTTTGTGCATAAAGACCATGATGGTAATGTTACGGTAGCGGGGATACTGTTTAATGAAGGGGCGGAAAACAACATTTTGAAAGAACTCTTTGCGGTCCTGGAAAAGAAAGGGCTCGCCGCAGGGGCAAGGGTAAAACCGGAGGCCCCCCTCAACCCGGCAAAACTTTTTGCCATCGGTATTGACGGCAGAGCCGTTCCCCTGTACCGCTATAACGGATCCTTGACCACCCCGCCCTGTACCGAAGGGGTAAAGTGGTGTATCTCCTCCCTGCCGCAGGAACTGTCAAAGGCCCAGCTTGCAGCCTTTCGTTCGCTTTATTACGGGAACAACCGGCCCGTGCAGGATCTGCACGGCCGCCTTGTTTTCATGGGATTGCCCTTCTAAAGGCGAGCCGTTCCTCCGGAGGCGCCTCTGGGTTTAATGTATTTTTGATAAATGGTTTCAATCACCACAGAAATCGCGTTGTCCCCCGGGAAACACCGTCCGCCTCGGCGCATTTAAGGTTTACCGGGATGGTCGCCGCCGAGGACTGGGTCCCGATTGCGGAAAGGTAACCGGGGATCTGGTTTTTCATCAGTATAAAAGGATTTTTTTTGCTGATTGTCCCGGCTGCCAGGAACATAACCAGAAGATATGACAGGTGCAGGATGATCACCGTCAGGAAGACCTTCCACAGTAAATTTAGAATGGTGAAGGTTTGGCCGCTCACGGTCATGTTTATGAAGGTTCCGCAGATATAAAGGGGTAACAGGGGAATAATCGCCGTTTTCAGCACCGAGTTGATGACGGCTGAAAAATTAGCAATAGGTTCGTAGAGGGCGTTCATCTTTTCCCGTGCGGCGCTCATAAAATTGGGAAAGAGGTTGATGGCCACGGTAAACGCGGTGGAGCCGCAAATAAGGGAAGACGTGTAGGCAATTCCCCCGGTAATCCCCAGCAGTTTCCCCGCCCCCTGGGACAGGTCGGCGATAATCAGCCTGCTGACTAATCCGAGTTTGATTTTCTTTGCCATGTTTTCCTCTCATGGTTTATAGTATCATAGGAGCGGAAATTAAAACAGGGCTGTAATAAACGGCGTTCCTGTGGTAATATACCGGTGATACTTTATTACAACGAGGTAATTTATGCGAAAAATCAGACTTGCTGCTCTGGTCCTTGTCATGAGCCTTATCGGATTTGATTCCCTGTCACCCTGCACAACTACCATAGTGACAAGGGGCGCCTCCGCCGACGGCAGCGTCATGGTCAGCCATTCGGACGACGGCCACCTGGGAGCCGATTCCAGCATCATCTATGTGGGGCGGGCGCCCATTGACCGGAACGGAAGCCGCGCCGTGTACCCTTTTGCGGGGGCCCTGGGTGTAATGCCGGAATACAACTCATTTGCAATCCCTCGCCTCGCAACGGATGACGGGGCTCCGGGCTACCGGCATCCGGGAGTTCCCCGCACCATCCCTATCGGCAGTGTTCCCTACAGCGATATTCTGGATTTTTTAGGCGAAGCCAATCGCCGTACTACCTATGCGTACCTTGACTGCAATTACAGCATTGCCAATGAATGGGGGGTGATGTTCGGCGAATGTACCAACGGTTCCAAGGCAAGCCACAACCCGGTGCCGGACAAGCGCATCTTTTATTCGAGCGATCTTGCCAGGGTAGCCCTTGAAAACTGCAAGACCGCCCGTTCCGCCGTCCTCCTCATGGGGCATCTCATAGACACCTACGGCTATTGGGGAACCGGCGAAACACTCCCGGTGGCCGATGCGGAAGAGGCATGGGTTTTTGAAATGGCGCCGGTGAGCGAAGATTATACAAAAGCGGGCGGCCTCTGGGTTGCCCAGCGCGTTCCCGATGGCGAATTTTTTATAGCCGCAAATGAATTCCGCATCCGCGAAATTGATCCGGCGGAACGCAACCGGACCCTGCTCTACGGGGATAATCTTTTTGATGTCGCCCGTGATCTGGGCTGGTATACGGTAACGGATAAAAAGTCAGGACTCATGGATTGGCTTGCAACGGTCAGCCTTGGGGAATACAGCCATCCCTACTATTCCCTCCGCCGGGTGTGGCGGGGCCTGTCCCTTGCGGCTCCTTCGCTGAACCTCGATCCCTGGGTGCAGGATGGGCTTACCAGGGATTATCCCTTTTCCGTCAGGCCCGATAAAAAACTGACCCTTGGGGATATCCGCAGCCTGCACCGCGACCACTATGCGGAAACCGAATTTGATCTCACCAAAGGCGCGGCCGCCGGTCCCTGGGGAAACCCGAACCGCTATCTGGGAACAAATGATCCCGCCGGGGATGTGGCCGACCCCAACAGGGAACGGTTAGGCGCCTGGGAACGTCCCATCGGTGTATACTATACCAACGTGACCTATATCAATCAGCTGCACCCGGCTTTGCCCTATCCCATAAATATCATTTCATGGATTGCCCTTAACGCCCCTTCGGAATCGGTTTTTGTACCCTTTGCAATTGCGGAAATACCGCCTATGTACGAAGCCTATGATTCGGGAGTTTACAATATGGAAGGACAGGCCTGGCAGATATACAATCTGGTTGGGGAGTATGTGAACCTGCGCTACAATTCCATGATACGCACTATCAACAGGGCGCAAAAGGAAAACGAGGAAGCCTCCGTCAGGCTGGTAAGGGAACTACAACAAATGCTTTCTCCCCTGGCAAAGGAAAATCCCGAAGAGGCCCTTGCCCGGCTTAAGCTGGTGCTTAACGCAAACGCCGTAACGATTCACCGCAACTGGAAGCTGCTCTTTGAGGACCTGGTGTTAAGTTATAATCAGGGTGAGGTGAACCTGGCCCCGCCGGGGGAAGAGCGCCGTCTTGGAAAAACCCGTTACCCCGACAGCTGGCTGGAAGGTACCGATTATTACCGGGGTCCCACAACCTACAAAAAGAAAACCGGCTATGATGAGGACTGAAGATATCACAGCTTCGATTTTATATGTTGAACCGCCCGCTCAAACCACGGGTCCTTTGGGTTGGTGGCAGCATTAAACTGATTCCACTCGGCATCCCCAAAGGGCAGGGTTTCGTCCGGGGGTACCCCTATGCCTTCGTAGTTTTCGCCACGGACGCCCCGGGTTGCCCAGGCTGCAAAGGTAGCCTGCTTAACCAGATAGCTGCCTTTAAAGGCGCCTCCGCTCACCAGTAGGGGATTATTATCGCTTACACGCGGGCCGGTAGCGCCGTAGGTCCGCTTGCCCATGACATAGCCGTTAGGTAATTCCTTGATTCCCATGGGGGTAAATTCCCCACAGGAGATTGAAAATTCATTTACCAGGGCGACAACCGGTATGTTTGGATTCCTGGTCCTGAAATGTTCAGCGACGGGCAAAATAGTAAAGGGTCCCCAGGGGGTATAATCAAGGCGCCCGGGACCGCTCTTTGACCGTATTTCTCCTATCTTAAGGGGTTTGTCAATAAGGGGGGCAAGAATCATGCCGACATCAGGGGCAGCGCCGCCGGTGTTCCCCCGCAAATCAAAAATAACACCCTTAACATTGGGATCTTCCGTTAAATCGGTCATAAATTGGTCTATTACCGGGCGGTAGGGCGAAGTCGTGTCAAAAAAATGTTGACTAAGGGCAAATTCGTTAAAGTAAAAATAGAGTATGTAATCCGGCCCGCTGCCTATGAGACAATGCCCGGTCGCGGCATTAAAGCCTCCCCTAACAGCAGCGGCGCTATCGTTAATTGTCGGAAACCACATAGCCGAGCCCGGGTCCAACGTGGGCTTTATAACACGTTCAAACCAGTTGTCATATTTTTTTCCCGGATCTTCGCCAGGAACGGACCAACGGTAATCGAGAAATACCAGGTCATGTTCGCTATAATCCGGACGGCGCTTGACCCTTTCGCCTGCGGGTTGAAATATGTCTTCATCCCAAAAAATTATGGCCAAATGACCATCAGACAAATTCCTTGTCATCTCCTTAATATAGCCTTTAGCTTCGTTCAGTTTAGTGTTCAGGGAGGCGTCGCCAAGATCCACTACACCCAGGGCTTCAAATTTCGGCCGGTACGTATCGTATACCCAATCCCAGTCAGTTGAATCGATATCCCAATACAGGTAGTGGTGATTCATGCCGGACCAGAAACTTTTGAACTCCAGAGAAAAATCCACTTTCCCGAACATTCCCGCGCCCATGTCATAATCCCCGGGGCGGTCCAGGTTAATGACCGGCCGGCAGGATGACAGAAACACCGCTATTCCAAAAAAAAGTACCCTCAATTTTGACACATTTCGTGTATCTTTCATCATTTTCCTCCCCTTTTGAAGATGTCAAATAGTGCGGAGTTAAAGGATACCCCCGCCTGTACCACCAGGGTATCGTTTATCTTCGGCACCATCTCGTACATGTAGTCTTTCTGTAAATCCGTCAAGCTGTAATTGAACCGGCATTCCACATTGAAGGTGCAGGCTTCGAGGCTGTACTGAAAACCGCCGCCAATGATCAACCCCGCGTCAAAACGGTTGTCCCGGCGGCGGTCAAATTCAACCTTTTCATCGTATTGGTAATAAGGATCCAGTTTTGCCGGGTACACATAGCCGGCGAAATTCGGAGTTACGAGCCGAGTTTGTCCTTTGGTATGGCTATCCGCCCATACCCCAAGCCAGCCCCCGGCATTTACAAAAACCCGCAGCGTCGGCAGCCGGGGAATCCCCACCGACAGATTCGCCAGGATGGGGAAATCCACAAAGCTGTTGGTCAATTCATTGTAAATGGGACTGTAATACCCCGTCCGGTGGACAGAGTAATTCTTCTGGATAAAAGTGGGTTCAACCTGCAGCCCAAGCCAGGAAAAGAACTGATACCGCACCGGCACGCTCACGGTGAATCCATGCCCGGCGCGGTGTTCGGTAAATCCATAGTAATCGTCGTTGTTGGAGGTATACAGGGTGTTATAAGCCCAGCCGCCGTTTACTCCCACATACAGGCGATGAAACGGTTCCTGCGCCCAGGCCGCCGCAGCGAACACGCATAAAGAAAGTACTAAAACAATCTTTTTTATCATACATGAATCTCCTTCTGCTCCGGAATTTCGTTTATTGTCCGGCACTTGCCCTTGTCCGTCAAGGTACTACCAGGGAGCTTAAAAGTACTATCAGACAGCTAAAAAGTACTTTTTAGGAGCCTACAAGTACTTTTAAGGAGCCTGCAAGTACTTTTAAGGAGCCTGCAAGTACTTTTAAGGAGCCTACAAGTACTTTTAAGGAGCCTGCAAGTACTTTTAAGGAGCCTACAAGTACTTTTAAGGAGCCTACAAGTACTTTTAAGGAGCCTACAAGTACTTTTAAGCGCCGCCCCCCCCGGCAGCAGATGGATGACAAGGTTGTAATAAACGGCGTTCCAGGGTAATATAATCTATCAATGACGGTACACAATAAGGAAGGCGCTTCCCTGGAGGTAACGCTCCGTTTTGCCAAAAGTGAAGGGGATGACGTTTCCCGGCTGATCGCCCTTATGAAAAAACAGCATGGAAATAGTTATATGCCCAGCTTTTACCAGGAGCGCTGGGTACGTCATGGCATGGAAACCGGAGAGTTCGGTTTTGTCCTGGCCGAACTTGCGGACGGAACCCTGGCGGGGATAATTGGCGCCGACACGGGGTGTGTCTTTACCGGCGCCCTGGTGCTGATCCTCCTGGTGGTGGACAAACCTCTCCGCGGTTTTGGAATGGGGAAAATTCTGCACCACTTTATCCTGAACGCCAAACCCCGGGATACATACACCTGCATATACGGACACTGCATGAGCCTGGACCCGGTAAGCCAGAGGAACCATATCGAATTCGGTTACAAAATGACCGGCCTCATGCCGAACTGGTACCAGTTTGATCCCGGGGCAGAATTTATCGCCGGCATGAAACTGCCCCTCAAGCACAGCCTGATAATAGCCATCCTGCCCAAGGCAAAGCGGGATGCGGGGTTGCTCTATGTTCCGGAAGCCTATATTCCCTATATTTCGGAAAAGTATGATTCCCTGGGGGCGGCCTATACCTTTGCAGAACCTAAGGGGTCTCCTTTCCCCCAATTAACCTATACCCTTACCCAAAGCGACCTGCACCGGTATTGTGAAATATTTGTTACCGAAGGGGGGGCCGCTTTCGCTCCGGTCTTAAAAGATACCCTGGGAAAATACGCATCCCTGGAACGGCAGAGCTTTACGGTGTTTGTCAGCATGAACGATCCCGGCTGTCCCGCAGTCTGCGCCTTATTGGAGGAACAGGGCTTTTTCTTTACCGGTATCCACCCCTTGTCCGGGCAAACAGAGTATCTAATCTACCATTATTCGCCAACCATACCGGTACCCTTTGACAAAATCGCGGTGGTGAAGGAATTTAAAAAAGACCTTGAATGGATAAAATCCCTGTATGGGAAGGAAAAATATGTTCAGGCGAATTAGGACTAAGGTATTCACCGTAATTCTGTCCACCTCCCTGGGCGCTTTGGCGCTTCTCAGCGTAACCGGCATGGTAAGTATTTTCAGGCTCAGAGGCGCCGCCCTGGGTCTGGGGGAACAATTGGGGGGCGCCGCCGCCCGGCACAGTCAGACCGCACTGGAAGATCAGGTGCGGCAGCAGATCCTGAGCCTGGCCCGGGACAAGGCGGCCCTGACGGATGAAAAACTTACCGCCATTCAGAATCAGACCACATTAGCCGCGGAGGTGGCGACCCGCATCTATACCCATAAAAATTTCTATCAGCCAAAACCCCGGGGATATTTACAATCCCCTCAAGCGGGGATGGAGTCTGTTTTTCTTATGACCGCACCGGGGGTCTCTCCGGAAAGCATAGAACATGAAATTTCCATGGCCGCCAATATCGCTGATGTTCTGCGTCAGTCGACGGTGGCGGATCTGGGGCTCAGCGCCAGTTATATCGGCGGCGAGTCCGGGTATATTATCATTGCCGATAAGACCATCACCGCCTCCGTCTCCCTGGATCCCCGGACACGGAGCTGGTATACCGGCGCAAAGGAAAAGGGCGGTCTCTTCTGGACCGATATTTTTCTTGATAGCCTTGGCCGGGGGGCGGGTCTTACCTGCGCCATGCCCTTTTACGATCTTTCCAACGGAGGCCGGGTATTCAAGGGGGTGGCAGGCAGCGGAACCCTTTTATCGGTAAATGTAAACAAGATTATTGATTCTACCAAAATCGGCAATTCCGGTTTTGCCTTTCTGTTAAACGAAAAGGGACAGGTGATAGCCACTCCCCAGAGCAGCGATGTTATCACCGATAAGGCGGGTAGTATTTTTTATGATGATTATCTGCGGAGTTCCAATCCCGGTCTCAGCGAACTTGCCCAAAGGATGGTGCGCCGGGAAAGCGGTATCATGGAACTGGAAATGGACGGGCAGGAGGTCTATGCCGCCTATCATCCCCTGGATACCCTTAACTGGAGCCTGGGTGTGGTGGTCGGTGTTAATGAGGTTATCGCCCCGGCCCTGTGGATAGAGCAGGATATCCTCCTTCTTACAAACCGGGAAATGACCCTGATTGACCGGAACATCACCCTGGTTGTTCTGGCTGTATTGGTTATCATCGTCATCGCCGCAGTCATTACTATCCTGGTGGCCATCCGCCTTTCCAACAGCCTTACCGCCCCTATTGTCGCCTTAAGCGCCGGTGCAAAGATCATCGGCGCCGGGGACCTCCACCACCGGCTGGAGGTGAAAACCGGGGACGAGATCGAAGTGCTGGCAGAAACCTTCAATCAGATGATCGGGAATATCAAGGAGATCACCGGCGAAAAAGAACGGCTGGGCACGGAATTGAATGTGGCCACCCGGATACAGGCCAGTATGCTCCCCTGTATATTTCCCCCCTTCCCGGATCGGAAGGAATTTGACATCTACGCCCGGATGCACCCCGCAAAAGAAGTGGGGGGTGATTTTTACGATTTCTTTTTTACCGGCCAGGACCAGCTTACCCTGGTCATTGCCGATGTTTCCGGCAAGGGGGTCCCCGCGGCCCTGTTTATGGTTATTGCAAAGACCCTTATCAAGAACCACAGCCGGATGCAAAAGTCCCCGGAGGAGATTCTCTTCTCCGTCAACAATCAGCTCTGCGAAAATAACGAAGAGTGCATGTTTGTGACGGTTTTTATCTGCCGGCTTGATTTGATCACCGGGGTCTTGAGTTTTGCCAATGCGGGGCATAACAAGCCCCTCATTTCCCGTTCCGGGGGAGACTATGAATTCCTGGAGCTGAAGCGTGGGCGTCCTCTGGGGGTGTCCGCAGGTTTTCCCTATCAGTCCGCAGAGCTTACCCTGAATGAAGGGGATAAGCTCTATTTATACACCGACGGCATAAACGAGGCGGAGAACCGTCAAGGTGAGCAGTTCGGCAATGACCGGCTCCTGGAAACCGCCAATTCCTGCCGGGAATCAGCCCCCCGGGATTTTGATGAGGCCCTCCGCCGGGCACTGACCGGCTTTGTAAACGGCGCGGAGCAATCCGACGATATCACTTCCCTGGCCTTTGTTTTCAGGCAAAAGGTAAAGCCGGACCGTTAAAACACGATTGCCGCTTGACAATTCAAAAACAAGCTGATATAGTTTCAGGATAGGAGGAATAGTTGTGGGCGCCTCGGTAAAAGCAGCCGGTGTTTTTTTTATACCTGATTTTCAGAGGCTCTATGCTGCACGCTTTATTTCCACCGTCGGCGCAAAATTTTTCTCGCTGGCTATTTCGTGGTGGGTGCTTGACAGTAACTTTAAGGATGCAAATTCGCTGCTGGGTATTATCATGGCGGCAACGGCGATTGGAACATTCGGGTTTGCGCCTTTCATGGGCGCCCTGGCCGATAGTTACAGCAAGAAATCAACAATGATTGCAGCTCTTGCAGGAAATGCTATTGTTGTAGGCATCACTATTCTCCTTTTTGTGTTGGGTGTTTTTAATGCGGTTCCGCTTTTGTTTGCCCTGTTTGCAATACTGATCTATGCATTCGAGCCATTAGCGGAAACTTCAATGCAGGGCAGCCTGAATTACATTGTCCCGCCCAATTTACTGCCCAGCGCAGTTTCAATAGTGTCCGGCATAACATCCTTTTCCCAGGCGATAGGAGCGGCGTTTGCGGGCGCCGCAATTGTTGTGCTGGGTGTTGCAGGCGCGTTCTCGGTTGACGCCCTCTGTTATATTGTTTCAATATTTTTTGTAATCCGTTTAACTACGCCGCTGCCGGTTGTGTCAAACAATGATAACAAATCGTCTTTTTGGAAGAACTTTGCGGAAGGTTTTAAATATGTAAAAGATGATAAAGCCTTGTTTGCATTGCTGATTTTCTTTGCGGTAATCAATCTGTTTGTATCCCCGATTGTTTTAGCGCTGCCGATAATTGCAAAAACGGTTTACAACGGCAGCGCCATGCTTATGTCCGGTTACGAAATTGCACTGGGCGGCGGCGTTGTGGTTCTTAGCACCCTGGCAGGATTTATCAGGAAAAGATACAACAGATACGGCGCGGGTTTTATCGCTATCATTTTCTGCGGCGCATCGTTAGTATGTCTTGCCGCCTTTGATAATTTAGTATTGACCTTTGTTTTTGTGTTTTTATTCGGCTGCGGAATGGGTTTTGTAAATGTTTCCATGATGACACTTTTTCAATCTTACGTGCCACCTTTTATTCAGGGGCGTTTTTTTTCTATACTGAACACCATCGCAGGTGCGGTAATTCCGTTAAGCTATGCGGTTGTAGGTTTTGTAAGCAATAAAATAAACATTATGGATCTAATGTTTATTAACGGTTGTGTTTTAGCGGCATCTTCTTTTGTGATGCTCTGCATAAAAAAAATTGATGGAGAATATGTTTTATGATGAAATTATACAGCGAAGATTATATCATACGCTACGCAAAACAACATTCGCCTTTTTACCGTGAGCTATATAAAGATGTAAAAACTGATCACCCCACGGTAAAAGACCTGCCTTTAATAAATCAAAGTGACTTTTGGGCGGCAAACACACACGGTAGCGATAATACCGTTCTTACAGGCGCCATAGAAGACGGACTTGTATTTAAAAGCGGCGGCAGTACAAGCGCGCCAAAATTTTCTGTGTTTGCCCACGATGAATACGAAACTTTCTGCCACACAAGCGGGCTTGCGTTTATGTATAACGGCGTACAAAGCGGCGACAAAATCGCAAACCTTTTTTACGGCGGTCTTTTGTATACTTCTTTTTTGTATGTTCATGATTTTGTACGATACTGTCCTATACAGCTTGTTGAGTATCCTATAATGGGATCAACGCCAATACCTGAAATACTGCATATAATAGAGCAGCATAAATGCAATGTTATAAACGGAGTGCCTACAACAATTATTTCCCTGTTTGAACACGCAAAGAAAACCGGTGCTGATATATCTTTTGTAAATAAAATATATTTTGGCGGAGAAACTTTTTTTCAAGACCAGCGTGATTTTGTACATTCGGTTAATAGCAAAGTTGAGATACGCTCCGGCTCTTATTCACTTGTAGACGGCGGGCTTGTAGGTTTTGGTGACAACTCTTGTGGTTTTAACGAGCACCGCACCTTTGATTATGTCTGCCGGCTGGAAATTGTAGACAGCGATACCGGAGAGGTCATCGAAGAAACAAACAAAACCGGCAATCTTATAGTAACATCTTTGTACAGAAGATTGCAGCCTATGATACGCTATCCGCTTGGCGACCGTGGGATGTGGCTGGAGCCGGAAAATGTTAGTAACCGCAAATTTTTATTGCAGGGGCGCAGTGAAGAAGGAGCGCGTGTTGGTGTTGTATCTTTTTATTATGATGATCTGCGTGCGGTCTTGCAGTCTGTAAGCGGCGTACATATTCTAAACTACCAACTGGTAATAACACACTTTGACGGCAAGGATGCTCTTGCCGTGCGTGCAGCAACTAACGAAACATCACTTGCAAAGGATCATAAAAAGGAATTTCTATCCGGCTTGTATAAAGAGCGTGTTTTGTTTAAGGAAGAATACGAGAAAGGACACCTACACGAGCCTGTTTTTGAATTTGTTTCACCCGAAGAATTAGAATACAACCCGCGTACGGGGAAAATCAAACGTATATTAGACCAGAGGTTATAATGAGTTACCATAATATAAACACGGTAGAAAAATTATGTGCCGTTAAAGATGCTTACAAACAGGATGCCGAAACGGATAAAATGTTTGTAGAGGCTATGAAAGAAATTGTGCTTTTTCATAAAGAGCATAGTACTTTTTATTCACGCCTTTTGGAAAAAAACAAATTTGATATAAACACACTTTCTGCTGTAGAAGACTGCGCAGCAATTCCATTTGTCTATGCCGACTTCTTTAAAACACATGTTGTAAAAAGCGTCGGCGATGATCAGATTACCGATCATTATACATCTTCAGGTACTACAGGACAAAAAAGCCAAATGTTTTTTGACGAACGCTCTTTAGGCAGTGCGGTTAAAATGATCGATTTTGAAATGGAATTTCTTGGATTTAATATGCCGGCTGTAAAATCAAACTATATAATGTATTCCTACCAGATTCCTGAAGATTCTAAATTAGGTACGGCGAACACAGACAAACGTCTGACAAAATATTCACCCCCTGCCGAAATTGAATACGCGTTAAAACAAAATGGCAGGGGCGGTTATGACTTTGATATATTCGGAATAATTAGTGCCTTTCGGCGTTTCGCACAGCAGGATTTGCCTGTTCGTATTTTAGGGTTTCCTTCTTTTTTTTATTTTACATTACAGCAGATGAAGGATCTCAAAATACAACCGGTAAAACTAAATCCAAAATCGGCTACATTGTTCGGCGGAGGATGGAAAGGATTTGCCGGAAAGGAAATATCAAAACAGGAATTATACGAGATGGGTGAAGAAATGCTTGGCATTCCAAACAACAGGTTCTGTGACGGCTTTGGATCGGTTGAGCATTGCATACCCTATTTGGAATGTAGTAATCATCATTTCCATGTACCTACCTGGTCGCGTGTTTTTATACGCGATGTTAGAACGCTTGATGTACTGCCCTTCGGTAACAGCGGCTTCTTACAATTTGTGTCCCCTTACATAACATCGGCGCCTGCACACAGCGTACTTATGGGCGATTTAGCTGTACTTCATCCTGCGTCAAAATGCGGCTGCGGCATAAAAAC
Source organism: Spirochaetia bacterium (assembly GCA_025997675.1). Lineage (GTDB taxonomy): Bacteria > Spirochaetota > Spirochaetia > Treponematales > Breznakiellaceae > Termitinema. The sequence goes on from BNUX01000015.1 coordinate 24,213, forward strand.
ACCATACTTTGAAATACTGGGGCGTGCCGGAACAAGTAAAAACAAAAGCTGTGCAATCGCCGCTGCGGAGTTACTAAAATGAAAAAATTACATTTAGTTGAAGGTGTCTTGGTTGACAACTACAACATTGATAAAATAGTTAGCAACATACAAAACGATATTACAATTCAGCTTGAAACGCAGACAGTGCTTGATGCGGGCGAGGCTCTTTTCAAAAAATTAAAGAATGGAGACGCGGATTTAGAAAAAGTGCTTACGGAAAACGCTGTCGATCCAAAAACCGCAAAAGAATCTGTAATGGGTTTAGCCGGTGTTTTTTCCAAAGAGTATATGCTTGACAAACTTGAACATGAGCTGGGCAGTATAACGCCATTTGTTCCGAAACGCTTTAATTTGGAAAACAACATTTTGGAATGTTACAAACCGCTGGGTGTTTTGTGCCATGTTGCTGCGGGAAATTCCCCCGGTATGGGCGCATTGAGTGTGCTTGAAGGCCTGATGTGCGGCAATATCAATATTGTAAAACTGAGCAGTAAAGAAAACGGCTTCTCTGCAATTCTCTTGCACAAATTAATCGAATGTGACAAAACAGGCATGCTTGCAAAATACATTTATGCGATTGATATTTCATCAAAGGAACAGGATGCGCTCAACCGGCTGTTTGATTTTTCTACCGCAGTTGTTGCATGGGGCGGTACGGATGCGGTTGATAGTATACGCAGTGCGACATCGACACCGGTAATTGCATGGGGGCATCATTTAAGTTTTGCATACCTGACAAAAAAAGGGGGGACAGACGCCGTTCTGGAAAATCTTGCCCGCGACATTTGTGAAGAAAACCAGCAGGCGTGTGCCAGCCCGCAGTGTCTTTTTTATGAAGGCGGCTTTGATGAACTTCCCGCTTTAGCGCTTCGCCTAAAAAAAGCACTTGCAAAAATATCGCCGGAATATCCATTGCCTGCAATGGGCGTACACGAGTGCGCGCAAATTACGCAGCAAAATATAATGGTGCGGCTTGGGTCTTGCATGGACGAAGGTGATGTTGTAGAAGCAGATGATAAAAGTTTTCGTATTTATATAAGCAGGGAACCCGCTATTACACCTTCCCCTCTTTTCCGTACAATTTGGTTAAAGCCTATGCAGCGGGCGGAATTAGTAAAATATATAATGCCCATGTCCCGCTTTATGCAGACCGTATCATTAGGATGTGCATTAGATGAGGTTTACGATTTGTCTGAAATTCTAATAAAATGCGGAGCAACCAGAATTGTATCCTGCGGAAATGTGTTTGCCTCCTACCCGGGTGAACCCCACGACGGGGTTTTTGCATTATCAAGGTACTGCAAACGCATCTCTATACAAATTGACGGCTTAAATAAAATCGCAACCTTCGATGCGCTCTCTCCATACACGTGCAAAAAACAAAGCGGTCAACCCATTATGGACAAAGATGCTTTTATGGCATTGGCAGGGGATGATGAAAAATCAAAACTCTATGTAAAAAGCGGCGGCTCAAGCGGAAAAACAATTTTGTCATCATACTCATACCGCGATTATCATTTTGAAATGAGTGCTCTCGCGGAAAGTTTAATCTGTATTGGCTTGGAGCCAAAAACGGATCGTGTTATTAACTTGTTAAGCGCCGGACATCTTTACGGCGGTTTTATAAGCTACGGTTGTATTCTTGAACTTGCAAACACAAAACATTTTCCAATGGCAGAGGTAACGCCCAGCGCAGAGGTTGCAAACGCGATCATCGAACAAAAAATAAACGCAGTTATGGGTATGCCTTCTTACCTATTAAAAGTTTTCCGCGAAAATGAAAAAGCATTATCTTCATACAAAGGCGTGCATAAGGTATTTTACGGCGGGGAATTTATGACGGACGAAAATAAAGGGTGGTTAAAAAATACTTTTGGCGTACAAATCATCGCATCAATGGGATACGGCAGTAATGATGCAGGTCCTATGGGCTATGCCTGCGTACATTGCCAGGACGGTGTACATCATCTTTTAAAAGGCATCATGGATATGGAAATTGTCAAAATGGACAGGGATGATCCTGTTGAAAACGGCGAAACCGGAAGAATATTGGTAAGCCCAAAATACAGGGAAGGACACAAAGTATCACGCTACGAAATAGGCGATTTGGGCTGCTGGATAGAAGGAAAATGCGAATGCGGCAGCAGCGCCCCCAGGTTTAGGCTTATGGGACGCTACGGTGATATTCTCCGCATTGCCGGGTGTTTTTTGGATTACAGAAAAATAAGCGGCATAATTGCCGCAAAACTGGAAAATACACAGGTGCAGCTTGTTGCGGCGAATATATCCGGTTCTAACAAAGAACGTCTCGTGGTGCGTACAGGAAATGTCAAATTCAGTTCTGCTGATCTTATAAAAACGTTAGAAGAAAACGATCCCGCAATTGCGGAAGCCCTCTCGTTTGGTTACCTGGAAATAGTTTTGCAAAAAATGGAAGAATCAAAAATGGAATACACGTTGAATAGCGGTAAACTAAAACACATAATTGATGAGAGATAAGGAAGAATGAAGACAAAATTAATATTGGAAAGTAAAATAGAATCTATTGAACCTTCTCTTTCGTTTGTAGAGACACAATGTCTACAAAAAGGGTTTTCAAAAAAGGAATGCAACGATTTATGCCTTGCATTGGAAGAGGTGCTTTCCAATATTGTTAATTATTCCTTTGATCCGCATGACACCGACACATCCATCGAAGTAACAATAAATGAAATTTCAGGCGGGATAGAAATCATTATACACGAAAACGGCATGCCATTTTCACTTGATGCCGCCCCGCGTTACAATCCGCAAAAAATAAAAACGGTAGATGATGCGATTAACGAAAAGGGTTTAGGACTTTTTCTTGCTTCCAAAAAAGTAGATGTATTGGAATGTAGGTATTTAGGACAAAAAGGAAACGAAAGCCTTATAGTAAAAAACATAAGCGATCCAAAAGTAATGGCTCACAAACTTTCAAAAAATAAAATGCTTGAAGAAATCAAAAAAATAAGGGCAGACGATATTGAAATTGTTTTGTTTCGTCCTAAAGATGCGCTTAATGTTGCGCGGTGCCTATACTCTACCTATGGCTATACCTATTTGAAAACTGCCCTATATAACCCTGAATACTTAAAATCTTATGCACAAAGCGAAAATACAATAATCGTTACGGCAGTAGTTGAATCTTCGTTTGTAGCGGGTGTTGCTATAGGCAATGAAGATTCTTCTTTTGCGGGTATCATGGAAATAGGGTCACTTGTAGTTTCACAGAATATGCGCGGTATGCATATTTCAGACAAACTATGCGCTGATCTGCTCGGCAGGATAGGAGCGGCAGATAAAAACGGCGCATTTACAGAATGTGTGACCCTGCACACGGCGAGTCAAAAAGTAAGCCTGCGGCTTGGCTTGTTTCCCTGCTGCTTTTATTTAAATTTTATACCAAACGAAGTACATTTCAAAAATTTTGATGCGCAAAAATCAAAGCGCCAAACCTTTGTTGTTTATTATAAATCTTTAAAAAGTAACAATGTACCAATATGTTTTGCAGAAGACACCGATAATCAATTAAAAGAAGACATGCTGCGTATATATAAACGTTTAAATATTATACCGGATATTGTTTTGTCAAAAACTATTTTGTGCGAAAAAAGCAGTGTAGAGGTAACCCGAAATGATAGTTTAAAAACGTGTTTAATACGGGTTCAAAGCATAGCAGACGATTTTGCAGATTCCGTAAAATCACTCATGGCCAATAGATCTTTTACTGCTGTTGAAACATGGGTTATTTATTTAAATCTTTCTAGTACGGCATGGTTCTACGCCTGCACCGAGTTAAAAAAACAAGGCTTTATATGGAGCGGTATTCTGCCCGGCAGTAAAGACGGAGATTTTCTTGTCATGCAGAATGTGGGGGATATTGCTTTTGAAGAAATCAATCTTGCGGATCCGCAAAATGACAATTGGATGCTCCTAACCATCAAAAAAGAATATGAAAATAGCCGCCCGTAACCCCGTAGGGCTTTGCGGTTGCTTTTCTTATCTCTGCTTTTCTGTTACCCTAAGGGCCATGAAAATATCCCGGCTGGTGTTTGCCGCGCTCCTCGCCTGTTCCGCCCTTGCTGCGCCTCAGGCCCAGACCTTTAAGCCCCTTACCCGTTTACAGGTAATCAAGACCGCCCATTTTGATATCATCTATCCGGCGGAATCGGAACGTACCGCCCGGGCCCTGGAGGGCTTTGCGGATGCCCTCTACGATAGGGTTACCACACTCCTTGGCATCCACGAGCCGAAACGGATCCCCGTAACCATTACCCCCCATACGGAGCAGTTTAACGGGCTTACCATGTTCACGCCCTATATGCATATCATCCTCTATGATACGCCTATGAGCGCCGAATGGACCACTTATACCAATTCCCTGGAGGGACTGTTCCTCCACGAACTGGTCCATGCAATTTCCATAAGCAGCCGGGACAAATCCTGGCAGCCCTTCCACCGGATTTTCGGCGGCTGGGCGACCCCTGCGATTCTTACCGCCCCCATGTTTATGGTGGAAGGGGTTACGGTCAGTTTTGAAAGCCTTGATGGTACGGGCCGGAGTAATGATCCCCTGGTTAAAGAAAGCCTGGTTCAGGCAATTCACGAGGACGCCTTTCTGAGCCCCCAGCAAGCTTCCGGAATTTATGATCTCCCCCCTACCGGAAACGCCGCCTATTATTACGGGGGCCTCTTCAACACCTGGCTGCAAAAAACCTACGGCATGGAAAAGTATGCCGAACTGTGGGCGTCCATGGGCCGGGACTATCGCCTTTCCTTCTGGTTTTATAAGACCGGGTATTATTACAACTTTGAGAAAACCTACGGCCGCCCCTTGTTGGAGGCCTGGGACGAATTTAAAGCGTCCTTGATGCTTCCGGGCATCGAGGAAAACTCCGGGGGCGTTGTTTTTAACGGGCCCTTTTATAATAAGAAGGCTTTGATTAAGGGCCTTGCCTCCGGGGGCGGGAAGGTGTTTGCCCTGGATACGGTTTCCCACCGGCTGATTTCCTACGATCCCGGTTCGGGGAAGCTTAAATCCCATTTTTTCGTGGCCTATCCCTATGACCTCGCGGTGTCGGCGGACGGCGGCAGGGCGCTGGTGTCTTCCTACCGGTACAACGGCGATTTGGCACAGGCAATCGTTACCGAATATGATATCCGCCGGGGCGTGAAAATCGGCCGTCCCCGGGAGGGGCTCTACGATGCCGCATACTTCCGGGATGGGGTGGTGGGCCTCAGGGCGACCGGGCATATCAATACTATCGTGTATGGGGAGGAAGTGCTGCTCCGGGGCAGCGCCGAATTGCTCTATTCAAACCCCACCGCAGTGGACGATACCTGGATTGTGTTTACGGCGGTTAAACGGGGCCGCCGGGAACTCTGCCTTTTCAATTACGAAACCCGTGATGTCTATACCCTTGCTTCGGACTTGGAGGATGATGAGGAGCGGTGGCGGTATATCCGGGGACTTACGGTTTCAGAGGGACATATCCTCTTCTCCTACGATCACGACGGCGGGATGTATAAACTTGCCCTCTTAGATTTGGATGCCATGACCGTAGTTTTCTCGGAGCGTGATTTTTCCGGCGGGATCTTCCTGCCGGTGATGGCCGGGGACGAAATCTATTACCGGGGGGCCTTTACCACCTGGGACGCCCTGATGCGGTTTCCCGAAGCCGCCTCCGCCCTTTCCGGTGTCCGTTCTTCCCTCCGCCGGAAGCCTTGGGACGAGGCGGACCTTGCCACGGCGTTCCCGGCGGCAGAACCGGAACCGCCGGTGTTTTCGACAGTGGCAGAGAGCCGCCCTTATACCGGTTTGTCTTACCTCAATCCCTTCCGGTATTGGATACCCTATCCCCTCATCGAAACGAGAATGGAGGGCGGTGATTTTGCGAGCTTTCGATTTACCAAGGCGGGGGTGGGCATATTTTCCATGATGAGTGACCCGGCGGCGCGGAATCAAATAACCCTGAACGCCGCCTTTGACGCGCTGAACCTGATGGGTGTCTTTGACATCCGGTGGCAGAATACCTATTTTGGCTTCCCCCTAACCCTGTCTTTTACCGATAATCTTAACACAAGCCGGTCCCTATGGAGACGGAACACCGTCACCTCCCTTTCCGGGACCTTGAGCCACAGCCTCGGCGTTACCGGAACCCGGGGTTTCCTGCTGCCCGGTTTTGGGGTGCGATTCACGGCGAATGATCCCCTGGATTCGAGCTATCCCTACACCTGGCCCTATGCGAAACCCCTGTATGTCTTTTCCATTGGGGCGGGGATATCGAATTTAACCCGGAGTAGTTGGGAACTGTTCGGCGGCGGTATTTCCTTCGCCGCCTATGGCCTGTATGGGCTGCGGGATGCCGCCGTATCGTATCATCCCCGCGTTGAGGGGGTTCTGCAAACCGCCTTTGAGTCGATCATGCCCCTGCCCATGCGCCTCCGTTTTTTTGGCGCATGGGATAAAAACCTGATGACCCTGTCGGGGGATTCCTCCGTCTTCACCGACGCTTCCTTCGCGGATTTCGCCCCCGCCGAATACGACAGCGCCGCCAACGTTGGTATGGAATGGCTTGCGGGGGGCGAAGCGGAGGTAAAACTCTTCTCCCTGGAGATCCAAAAGAGCCCCTCCACATGGTTTTTATTCTCCCACCTCTATTTCAACCGGTTCTTCGGTACCCTGGCCTACCGGGGCGCCTTCTATGATGATGGCGGGGTCTCCTCCGCAGTGGGAAACCAAGTGGGGGATACCTACCGGCTTACCCAATCCCTCCTCCTCCGGTTGGGGCTTACCTTTTCCAACGCCACCATTCCCCTGCTCCCGGTAACCCTGTCCTTTAATGTCCAGGGAGGCTGGAAAATCTCCAACCTGAATGACGGCAATCCCAATAATGATTTTTGGGTCAGCCTGACCCTGGGAACTTTGCCGGTGGGGACCTGGGAATTTGCGAAGGGCCGTAGGGCGTCTCGATAGCGGCGATTTTTTCCCGCACGAGTTCGCCGATGATCTCTGATGGCTCTTTATGGACGGCTTCGGCACGGGCGGTGATGTATGCCGCTGAAAGGTCATCCAGCGCATAGAAACTCCTTCGGAGCTTCATGGCATGGAATACGTTGATGGTAGTCCCGTCAACTTGTAGGGCATGCCCTGCAACGGAGATCCCCCCGGTTTACCGGCGGGAGGTTTTGGCAGGGGGGGGCCGGGGAGGGAACAAGCGGCGCGTGGAGCGGCCCCCTATCCCGGAGCAAACCCCGGACAGCCCTATTGGGGGCCGGCCTTTTTCCTGGTTTCTTCAACCCGGCCCCGTCCCGCTTCCAAGTGTTAAAAAAACAACTCTGGTATTTCTTTAGCCAAAAAATCTTTAATTGTTTTTGTGTGGGCAAGGACAAGCCGCATATCCGCTTCGGAAATGTCCAATCCCCAGTCATAACGGGGCTGTACTGAAAATTGAGTTATAATTGAGCAGGAGTAAGATATGGAAACCAAAGAGGGATGGTGTTTTTCTGCAAGTTTACGGAGTTCCGCTAAATCATGGGTATAGGGCGGCTCTTCTTTCAGAAAGACCAACGCCCCTTTTAGATATTTTTCCGCAGCCTGCTGGCAATGAAAGGTGATGATTTGTGTTGGCAGCGGAAACATAGTGGCAATCAGATGTTCGGCGACCGACAAATCGCGCTCGGCGAGTCCGCACCAGCCTTCAATGCTGTTTGTCTGTTTAGCCATAAATGCGTATCCCATCCCTGTTTACTATCCGCTCCAGGGTAATATCATCAAGACGGCTGATAAAATCCCTTTTCTTTTTTGCCACAATATCAACCGGCATCGATTTCTTGCGGTCAATGGCAAAACGGATTTGCAGGCCCGCGTCAATATCCCGCAGGGGATAGTCGTCCCGCAGTACCACATAGAGGTCCAGATCGGAATCCTTATGGGGCTTGCCGTAGGCGTAAGAGCCGAACAGAAATATTTGCTCTACCGGAATTGCCTGAGTGATGAGTTCCGTGAGTTTGGCAAGTTCCGCCTGAATCTTTGAATCCATGTAATCAGTGTAACGCTTCATGCCGGAGCCGCCTCCTTTAGCTTTTGATAGGGGATTATTTCGTTTATCAGGGACCTTTTCCGTTCAAGCTCCAGTTCGAGGTCATAATGATCCTGCATATTAAGCCAGAACTGCGCCGAATTCCCAAAGTACCGCGATAGGCGTAAGGCCATATCTACCGATAGTCTGCGTTTGCCGTTTAGTATCTGGCTTATTGCTATCTGCTGCACCCGTATGTCCTTGGCCAGCTTATACGCCGTTATACCCAGAGGCTCCATAAACTCCTCATATAAGATAATGCCGGGGTAAATCAAATCCAGTTTATCGTCGTCCATAATACCCTCCTGTGTTACCCTCTACTCAATGATAATCCATGATAGTTACGTCATAAGCATTACCATCAAGCCATTTGAAAACTACCCGCCATTGATCGTTAATCCGTATGCTGCATAGGTCTTTCCTATTTCCCTTTAGTATCTCAAAACGATTCCCCGGAGGAGTGCTTAAATCATGCTCGTCTATCGCAAAATGGATAATGAGCAATTTTCTTCTTGCTCGTTGCTGTATATCAACCGGGAACTTTTTGACTTTTACCCGGTTAAACAGCATCTCGGTATCCTTATCCCCAAAACTCTGTATCATTTAATACCAATCTATATCCATAAGAGATACTATCGCAATGGAATACTATTGTCAAGCATCTGCGGTCCCTTGTGAATACCCCCTTTTTGATATATAGTCTCCTTAACATGTCAGAAACCGCATACATCCGTAACTTTTGCATTATCGCCCACATTGACCACGGTAAGTCCACCCTGGCGGACCGGCTTATCCAAAAGGCCCACCTGGTGGAGGACCGCAACTTCCAGGATCAGATCCTGGACAATATGGACATTGAGCGGGAACGGGGTATCACCATCAAAAGCCAGGCAGTGACCATCCCCTATACCGCCAAGGATGGCCACGACTACGAACTGAACCTGGTGGACACCCCCGGCCATGTGGACTTTACCTACGAGGTTTCCCGTGCCATCAACTCCTGCGAGGGGGCGCTGCTCCTGGTGGACGCTACCCAGGGGGTGCAGGCCCAGACCCTGTCCAACATGTACCTGGCCCTGGAGCATGAACTGGAAATAGTGCCGGTGATCAACAAGATAGACATGATCGCTGCGGATATCCCCATGGCGAAACAGCAAATCGAGCACGACCTGGGCCTTTCCGCCGAGGATGCCCTGTTAGTTTCCGCCCGTATGGGTACCGGGGTGGACGAACTTTTCGAAGCCATTGTAGAGCGTATCCCCGCCCCCTCCGGTGACCGTACCGGCCCCCTCCGCGCCCTGATCTTCGACTGCCACTACGATCCCTACCGGGGGGTGGTGGTTCACCTGCGCCTCTTTGACGGGACCCTCAAGCGGGGCATGAAGATACGGTTTATGCACAACAGCTCCGAATACGAGGTGGAAAACCTGGGGGTCTTCAAGCTGGCCCTGGTGGAGCAGGATGAACTCAGTGCCGGGGCCGTGGGCTACATCATCGCCGGGATAAAGACCGTGAGCGATGTCCGGGTGGGGGACACGGTGACCGGCGCGGACAACCCCTGTCCCGGCCCCCTGCCGGGTTTCCGGGAGGTAAAGCCCGTGGTCTTTTCTTCCATATACCCGGTGGACTCCAACGACTACGAGGAACTCAAGGTCAGCCTGGAAAAGCTCAAACTCAACGACGCCTCCCTTATCTACGAAAAGGACTCCTCCGCCGCCCTGGGCTTCGGTTTCCGCTGCGGCTTCCTGGGGCTCCTCCACCTGGAGGTAATCCAGGAACGGCTGGAGCGGGAATTCGACCAGTCGGTGATCTTCACCGCCCCCAGTGTCAAATACAAGGTTCGCCTCCGGGGCAGCCCCGGCCATCCCGCAGAGGAACTCATGGTGGACAACCCCACGGAATACCCCGACGAAGGCCGCATCGAGGGCGCCGATGAGCCCTACATCCGGGCGGCAATCATCACCCCCACCACCTATCTGGGGAATATCATGACCCTCTGCATGGAGAAGCGGGGCGTCCAGACCAACATGACCTACCTGGACGAAAAGCGGGTGGAGATGGTCTACGACATGCCCCTTTCGGAGGTCCTCTTCGACTTCTACGACCGCCTCAAGAGCATCAGCCGGGGTTACGCCTCCTTTGACTACGACATCACCGACTACAAACCCACGGAGCTGGTAAAACTGGACATCCTCCTCAACGGGAAGATGGTAGACGCCCTCTCCCAACTGGTCTTTAAGGGCAGCGCCTACGACCGGGCCCGGGTGGTCTGCGAGCGGCTCCGGGACGAGATATCCCGGCAGCAGTTCAAGATAGCCATCCAGGGCTCCATCGGCAGCCAGATCATCGCCCGGGAAACGGTGAACGCGTTACGGAAGGACGTGCTGGCCAAGTGCTACGGTGGGGACATTACCCGGAAACGGAAGCTCTTGGAGAAGCAGAAGGAAGGGAAGAAGCGCATGAAGATGGTGGGAGACGTGGAACTGCCCCAGAGCGCGTTCCTGGCGGTACTGAAGGCGAAGGAATCGTAGGTTCCTGATGGGGGTTAAAATAGGTCGGAATGGGAGCCGGTACGTGCAAAACGAATGACGCCTTCTCCAAACTTGTAAATCAGGACCCAATCGCCCTGGATATGACATTCAATATAGCCCTTAAAGTTGCCGGAGAGTTCATGTTCCCGGCATCGTTCCGGCAGGGGTTCTTCCTCAATAAGAAGGGTCATTATTTCGTTGATCCCGGCCATATTCATATGGCGCCGTTCCATGAGCTTAATATCCTTCTTGAAAGGCTTGTTATATATAGGTATCAGCATGGATTATGTATACAGAGCCGCAAAGAACCCTTCGATGGAATTATGGCGTTTTTCAGGCAGTTTTCCCGCGATCTGGTCCTCAATTTCCTGCATGGCAGCCAGGGTTACTGCGTTGGGAATGTGCACTTTGCCGCATTCGGGGCATATATCCCCATCATATTCGCCGTCAATCCCGATTTCCGCAACTGCGGTGTCTTTTACGTTATTCATACGATAACCCCTCCATCAAATATACCCTATTTTGAGGAATAGTGCAACGGATGGAAAAGGAGGAACCCGATTCCTCATATGCCTTGTATACCTCCTCAACCGTCCTAAGAACGTCACTTTTGAACCTTTCAAGTATGTTCCGGTGTTCGGCGGGTGTTTTGTCCTCTTGAAACAGCTCGCAGACCTCTACTCCCAGTACATTGGTGATTCCGGACAAGGTTTCCGAAGTGGGATACTTAATACCCCGCTCTATTTGGCTGATAAAAGTGATTGAAATGTCCGCCTTTTCCGCGAGAGCCGCCTGGTGCGGCTACGCAAAGGGTCAGGGCGTTCTTATCCAAGCTGATGATGACAAGGGGGCTTATATGGGAGGCACTAACTTCCCACAGCCGTCTGGACAAACCGGTCAAATTGGTTGTCAATATCAGACTTGATATTTTGGCGTAGGTTGCCAAGCAACGCCGAGACCAAAAGCCCATTATTGGTGGTCCCTCCGGCGACAACAGGGAGAAGAAGCTGGAATACCTCTACCTGTAGGACCTTTGCCAGTTTAATCAGCGTTTTGTCGCTTACCCAGGTCCTGCATCCCTCGATCCCGTTGATCATCTGGACTGAAATATCCGCCAGCTCCGCAAGCTTCTCTTGGGATATATTCAGGACTTCCCGCCGGGCTTTTATGTTCGCGGACAACTGGCGCCGTAACTGTTCAAATTCTATGATAAATCCCTCATTTCTATACTTAATATCATATTGCTAAGGCTAGATTACTTAGTCTCTTTTGTTGTATAAACTTAATATTATTAGGATTATCACTTGATATTATTTGATTTTTGTGAATAATATTGGGTTAGCCATTTTGTCTCTAAATGGGATAAAGCTTTCCTGGGTAAAGCCTGCCCTTGAGGGCGGGAATTTCAAAGGACACTCTCTGTATGGAGTGTAGATACAATGGAGGAATTTATGGATGAATTAGAAAAAGCCTCAATAACGGCTAAGGCGACTGAATTTATTAACCGTGGTTCTGAATACGCTAAAAAGGGAGATTTTGACCATGCCATAGCCGACTTTAATGAGGCTATACGGCTTAATCCTAATGATGCCGCTTCGTATATCGAGCGCGGTAATGCATATGCCAAAAAAGGGGACTATGACAAGGCTATAGCGGACTACACTCAGGCTATCACGCTTGACCCGAATAGTGCCGTTCCGTATTCCAATCGCGGTAATGCGTATTTCAACAAAAAGGACTACGACCGGGCTATGGCAGACTACACGCAGGCTATCACCCTAAAACCGAATTTTGACGCTGCATATTACAATCGTGGTAATGCGTATTTCAACAAAAAGGACTATGACCGGGCTATAGAGGACTACACTCAGGCTATCACTCTTGTCCCGAATGATAACGCTGCATATAACAATCGCGGTAATGCGTATAAAAACAAAGGCGACCATGACCGGGCTATAGCAGACTTCACGCAGGCTATCACGCTAAACCCGAATTCTGACGGTGCATATTATAATCGCGGTAATGCGTATTTCAACAAAAAGGACTATGACCAGGCTATAGCAGACTTCACGCAGGCTATTACTCTTGTCCCAAATGATGCCGTTTCGTATTTCAAGCGCGGTAATGCGCATGCCAACAAAGGCGACCATGACCGGGCTATAGCAGACTACACGCAGGCTATCACCCTAAACCCGAATTTTGACGCTGCATATTATAATCGCGGTCAGGCGTATAAAAATAAGGGTGACCATGACCGGGCTATAGCAGACTTTACGCAGGCTATCACTCTTGTCCCGAATGACGCATCAGCCTTTTGGTATCGTGGATATCTATATGCCGAGAAAAAAGACTATGACCGGGCCATTGCCGATTATACACAAGCTATTACACTTAATCCAAACGACTCGAGTGCGTACAGCAATCGGGGTCTGGCGTATGCCAACAAAGGCGACTATGACCGAGCTATAGCAGACTACACTCAGGCTATCACGCTAAACCCGAATCATGACACTGTATATTACAATCGCGGTCTGGCGTATAAAAACAAAGGTGACTATAACAAGGCTATTGAGGACTTTGAAGCTTCACTGAGGATCAAACCAAACAACACCAAGGTAAAAGAAACGCTTGATAGCACACGGAAAAGTAGGGGAATAACATTTAAAAAGGTTAAAGATGCGTTTTGGGTGATTGTTGGCGCGGGTGCGATCATAGGTTCATTGATTTTTGGTACTGTCACTGTGTACCAGTGTTCTACAGCACCTGTCATTTCCATTGAAGAGCCTATTGACGACAGTGTAAACACTGCTTGTCTTTATATTCAAAAAAACTTGACGATGGTATTATTTGATGGACAGCAAGCCCGCAGATCTGCCGGTTGGTTTTCAGAAGCCGCAGCGGTAAATGTGCCGGAAGGTAACCACACTCTTGGATTCAATTATAAGGAAGTCAGTGGTGATACTACAACAACCGCAGAGGGCTTTGAACTTAACATACCCTTTGAAAGTGGGCAATACTATTATGTAAATTATAAAAAGGTGGGATCCAAAATTCGGGTATATTGGGTTAAAACAAAAGAAGGGTTATATCTTGGCCCGGAAGAATAACAGGAGTTTTTTCGGTTTTCGTAAAACCGTATCAATATTTTTTGGAGGATAGGTTATGAAAAAGAGAGTGGTCAATATGGTTGGAGCATTACTGAGTATGGCGCTCCTCGTCGGGGCGGGGTGTGCGTCATCCGCAAAGATTGGCAGCAAGGGGAAAGACCCCGTGATGCTCGACCATGCGGGGAGGGCTTGGGGTGGAAAAGAATTGCCCCCATGGTTGGCGACATGGAATACAACCAAAAGCATCCTGGCTGTTGAGAAGTTGCCCGAGTACCGGGGGCGCTACTGCTTTATCGCGGAAGATACGGGCAGCAATTTGAAAGCAGTCCAGGCGTGGCTGAATACGGTGGCGATCAACAACATCATCGGCAGCCAAATCTCTACCCGTGTCGGTTCAGTCGCCGAGGCTAACGTAAACACCGCAAATAACGCCAGCTATACCAACAAACTCAACGACGTTATGACGACAACCCGAAATGCCACCTACACGGCGGCGGTAAAAGAAAGCGAGTACTGGGTTCAGTGGCGTACCTATGACCCGGACAATGAAACCATCTCAAAGGACGAGTACACCGCTACGGTCCTTTATACGATGGAGAAGGGTGTCCTGAACGAGCAGATCGCCAACGAGTTCCGGCAAATCCAAGCCAACACCAATGTCAAAGAAGAACGGGAAATGTGGACCGGACTTATTCAGGCGATTCTGGAGCGCGGTTTGGATGTGGAGGCAAAAACACCGGCGCAGAACGGCAATGACGTGAACATTACGGTTTTCAACTAACAGGAAGGTTCTAAAATGATTCGTATCCGCCTGGCTTTAGCCGTCAGCCTAATCCTTTTCCTCGCGGGCTGCGCTTCAGCGCCGCCCCCGCCCCCGTGGGCGTACTCACCGGAAAGCGTGTATCCCCGTGTGGAGTACCTTACCGGGAGGGGGACAGGCCTTAGCCGGGCGGAAGCGGAGACTGCAGCTCTCGCGGAGATCGCGCGGAACTTCGGCGTGGCGTTCTCCAGTACCGCACGAGGCCGTGAGACCTTCTCTACCAGAAATGGGAACACGGAAGAGTCACGGGAACTGAGCACAGAGACCTTGACCCGTACCTATACGGAGCTTTTTTGTCTCAAGTATGCCGAGCCGTGGCGGAATCCGCAGACAAAACAGTGGGAAGCCCTGGCGTACATCAACCGAGAGGAGGCGTGGGAGACCTATGAGCCGCGCCTGCGTTCCGTAACCGCTTCCTTTATGGCGGCATTCGAAGCGGCGGGAGCGGCGGACGACCCCTTGAGCCAATACAGCCGTTACCGTGCCGTGGCGCGGCTTGGAAATGAAAACGGGGGAGCGGGGGATATGCTGGAATACGCGCAGGCGCTCTACCCGGAAAAAGTCCGCGAGTTTACCGCCGCGCAAAATGCCCTTACCGACATTCCCGTCAGAATACAGGCTGTGCTGGATTGGGCGGTGATAAGCATCCGCTGCTCAGGCGACTTTGAAAACATTGTTACCGGGGCAATTATCGAGGCGTTCAGGCAGGGCGGCTTCAAAACGGCGGACAGTACCTCCCGTAGCACCAACCGGGCGGAAGCGGCGATAGACGAAGGCAAAGAGACCCTGGAAGCCGGTACGTTCTATACCCCCCGCATTACGCTCACGGTGTCCGGTGAGGGCAAAACGCTTTTTACCTGGACGGCGAGCGCGGCGCGGCAGGGTGCATGGGATGCGTCGGTTGCAAAACGCCAGGCATGGAACGCACTTGCCTTGAAAATCAGGGAATCACTGCTGCGGGAATTTAACACAGCTATGGAAGGGAGTATCAAATGAAAAAGAGGTTTATGTTTTTTGCGGCGCTCTGCATCGTGTGTTCCGCGCTGGGCGCGCAGGTCTTTTACGA
This sequence comes from Spirochaetia bacterium, assembly GCA_025997675.1. Lineage (GTDB taxonomy): Bacteria > Spirochaetota > Spirochaetia > Treponematales > Breznakiellaceae > Termitinema. The sequence goes on from BNUX01000015.1 coordinate 39,881, forward strand.
AAGCCCTGGAGGGAGGAATCTGGGCGGCGTCAGAATTGGTGAGATTGTGCCGAATGGCCTGTCGGGTGGTGACGAGGTGGATCTGCCTCAGCGCATACAAATGACCTTCCTAAGCGATTTTAACAAATATGCCGGAATGATCGTACCCGACTTGGAGGACACGGCTTATTCCACACAGTATATCCTCACCGGCACCATCACCAAAGTCGCCGGGCTATACGAGCTTTTTTTTACCATTAAAGACAGTACCGGTATTACAAAAACCACCTACGGTCCGATACAGTGTGCCCTGGAAGAACTGCAAACCCTTAAAGGCATCAAGGCCGCGAGCGAAGAGCTCATCACCGGAATGGGCGTTATCCTGACCCAGGCAGGAAAAACCGCGCTCCGCACAACCGCCACGAAGGAGGCGGAGGCGATAAACCTGATGGCAAAGAGTGCCGTGGCGACAGGGTGGGAAAAGATGCTTTACGCCTATCAGGCCCAAGAAGCTGACCCTACATTGGAAGCAGCCGCCAAGCGGGTTGCGGCGTATCAAACAGAGATTTACAAAGCGCCGGAAATAAACCTTGCCATGCCGGACATCAGGATACCGGAAATCAGAGTGCCGGAGTTTAAAGCGCCGGAAATCAGGATGGCGGCAACCGGGAACATCAGAGCTGACGCGCAGAAAGAGGTGGAACAATACAACGCTCAGAAGGAAGCCAGCAGGATCAGGAAGGAATCCGGCGATAATGCGATGCAAGACTTGAAAGACGCCTTTCTTGCCCAATTCATAGCGCAGTCGGACGCCGTTAAAAAACAGCAGGCGGATTTACTGGCACAGCGGGATAGTTTGTCGGGGCAGCAAACGACCCTGCTTGAAAGGCAGCGGCAAATGATAGCGCAATTGAGCGAAATCGAGAACTCTTATGACACCCACTTTGTGGATCATCCGCCCTTTGAAATCATTTATGACCCGGTAGCCGTACGGGTTGGAAACGCCAATCTTGAGAGAGGGACTATCGATATGCAGTTCCGTATTACCAGTGTCGGCACGGCGGATATGCAGGTTATACCGCTTATGCTCGCGGACTTTGAAAAGGGGCTTGGAACCATAGCGCAGGGCTTGGCGGACATCAACGCGGAATTTGACAAGATCCAGTCGCTGCTTGCCCAGGTGGAGACGGCAGGGGCAAACGCACGGTCACAACTGGTGACGGACTACGCGGCGCAGATGGCAAAGGTGGAGGCGGCGGAAAAGGACTATGCGGCGCAACTGGCGAAACTTGACACGGCGCTAAAAACAACCGGCTATGCGGCGTTGGGGCGGGACTACGCAGTGCAGCCGGACACCGGCTACGCGGAACGGCTTGCCGGAGAATACGCAGTGCAGCCGGCAGGGTATAACGCCGCCGAAGACAAAACCATGGGCGACGCCTGGAGTCTTACCAAATGGAACAAAGACGAGAGCCGAATCTTTGCTATTGAAGCACGGCTTGAGAACGATGAGGAAAAAACTATCGGTACGGCAAAGGTAAGTTTAACAAACCGGACATACGCTGCGGCTTATACCCAGCCCCTGAGCGACAGCGCGTTTTGTGTGTTCCATGATGTTCCGGTGAACGACATCACCGATACACTGACCGTGTCGATACAGCGGGTGGACGGTAGAGATGTCACCGTAGCGGCAAACTCAGGCTACATCAAGATTTCCCCGCTTGAAGCGGATGGTTGCACGAAAGACGGGTGGAACATAGATGGGTATGACAAAGATGGTTACGATATGCTCGGCTACAACAAAGCCGGACGCGACAGAAAAGGCCGGCTGGGGGCGCTGCAACAGGAATTTGACCGGCTCGCGAGGGAGGAACGGAAGGCACGGGCAAGACAATTTGCCCATGAGCGCTTGGGTGGCGAAATTTGGGTAGGTTTCGCAACCCTGAAGGCAGGCGAGGGCGGCATCGGCATCGGCGCTGATTTTATTTTTAGGCTGGGAGGCGCCGTTGGGCGCAACGCATATTTCCCATTAGGCCTTATTGCGGAAGGATCTTTTGTAATGGGCTGGAATACGAGTGATGGGAGTATGGGGGGTGAAGGAGGTAATGTCGGCGGCGGTTTAAGGCTGGCTTGGGATAACCCGGAATTTTCTATCGGCTCCTTAGCTTTGATTGTCAGCGGAGGTGTCAGTTTCAAGTCAAATGACACGGTAAGTCCCGTGCCGTATCTCCACATAGGGGCAAATCTGTTATATTTTGCAGGCGGCGTATTCATCCGTTTTTATCCGGATGGCGATCCCGGCATTGGATGGTATACCGGCTTGAAGTTTAAGTTTGGGGGGAAAAAACGGTCTTAAGAGAGCGCGCAGGGGTGACAGGTACTGTTTGGGGGATAGCCTAGATCTCCGGTATTCTGGGCAATATCGCCGGCGGGTTGGGGATAGCCAGCCTTTTATACTGGATTGGGCTCAAGAACGTGAACGCCCTTCGCAAGGACGTGTTGGCCAAGTGCTACGGCGGGGACATCACCCGGAAGCGGAAGCTCTTGGAGAAGCAGAAGGAAGGGAAGAAGCGCATGAAGATGGTGGGAGACGTGGAACTGCCCCAGAGCGCGTTCCTGGCGGTACTGAAGGCGAAGGAATCGTAGATGTTTTTTCGGAAATTTGGTGCAAATTCTGGACAACCGGAGATCCATGCGCTATGATCCAGGGTAATAGTACCGTGAAACAAACCATCTGCGCCCTCCTGCTCGTCTTCTCCGCCGTCCTGGTGTTTCCTCAAACCAAGGCGGATACCTTTGTGCATATCATGGATGTCGAGAGTGGACCACCGGAAGAACGAGGTACTATTCAGCAAAACCTGAAGACGGAAGTTCGCGCCCTGGGATATTCCGTAACCGGAAACGTCCGTGAAGCGGATTATCTCTTAAACTGTTCCGTAAAGGGAGCTGCCCTCCCCCTTATGGTGCTTACCCTTCTTACCCCGAGGGAAGTGGCGCTGGTCTCCAGAGATTTAGTATTTACCCGCCCGGAAGAGGCCTATGCCAGATTTCCTGCTACCCTCCAGTCCATGTTTGCCGGGCAGCCCTTACGGCAAAGACCGGTAAACGCGGTAATCGCGGCGCCCGGAATGGTCTCGTCCGGAACGTCGGCGGCAGCCCAAAACCCGGTGACCGGGCTTAGCGCGGCGCCCGGAACGGCCGTGCCCGGAACGTCGGCGGCAGCCCAAAACCTGGTAGCCGGGGTTAGCGCGGCGCCCGGAACGGTGGCATCCGGAACGGCCACGCCTGGAACGGCGGCGGAGGACCTTCGGTTTGATGAGTCCCCTGCCCCTGACGCATGGAAATATAAATGGTTTTTTCTGAACGCCCGGATCGGCGTATCAACCCGCTATTTCTTTACCAAGGGCATGCCCGCCGTGCTCATGGGACTAGAGGGGGAGTTTCATCCTTTAAACTTCTTTGCCCTGCAGTTTGGACTCAACAGCGCCATGGCCTGGGACCCACGGACCTCAATGCCCATCTATGATTCCTACATCGTGAGTATTCCTTTTATGGGCAAGTTTATTTTTAATACAAGCACGGAAACCACCCTGGGAGTCTATATGGGAGGCTACGCGAGCTTCAACTTTTTGGGGCCAACGAAGCCGCCGCCCCTGGGCCTTCTTGCGGGGGCAGACCTTGCGGTAAAGGCGGGGCCGGGGGCGGTATTTTTTGACATCCGCTATTCCGTGGACCTGGATGATGAAATTGACCCCTATGACCGGATGCTTCTTACCCTTTCTACGGGGTATAAGTTTGGCTTTGGGAAGAAGGCCCACTAAAACATGAAAGGATTGTATATGAAAGGATGCGGGGCGCGGGGCGCCTGGGTTTTATTGTTCCTCCTCTGGATTTTTACCGGGCTCATAGGAGTTCAAGGCGGGTTTGCGCAGACCCATCAAGCCAGGCTGGATCAGGGGATAAAATTCTACCGGCTCGGTCAATGGACCAATGCGGTGGCGGAACTGCGCCTGTCCCAGCGGAATGTAACCGAGCCCGGTCAGATGGCGGCATCCCTATATTGGCTATCCCTGACGGAATTTGCTATGGGTGAATATGATGCTGCCCTTCGTGATATAAAGGAACTGCGGCGGATTGCCCCGGCAGGAACGGCCACCGGGCTGCGGATGGACGACATTATCTTTTACCAGGCCCGTGCCCTCTATTATTTGGAGCGCCCCTCGGAGGCTCTCCCCCTTTTCAGGGCCTATGGTGATATTCTTGACCGCCAGAATACCCCCAATAAGGGGATTGAAAAAACGGTGCTTGCCTATTGGATTGGGGAATGTCTGTACCTCATGGGGCAGGTGGAGCAGGCGGTGGAGCAATTTACCCTGGTGGTCACCGCCTATCCCCGGAGTGAAAAACACGAAGCCGCCGCATCCCGTTTAGCCCTGATCGAACAGGAGGGGATTGCGAAGGAACTCCTGGGCACCATGAGCACGAGTTATACCGAATACCAGGAAGCCCTGGAAGAATACCAACAGCTCCTGTCGGAGGCGGAAGAGCAGATCCGCACCCTTGAGGCCGGCCAGCCCCCCCCCACCGACAGCGGTTCGGCAGATTCTGTTGAGCGCATCCGTGAACTAAGGGCCGCCGCAGAGCAGCGCCGCAACGAACTGAACTTGATGGAGTAGTATCTACCGCTTCTCGTACCCCAAAGCCCGGAACCCATGCCGTTTGTGATCCCCCTTGTGGGCGCCC